>SKPT01000652.1 GCA_007119405.1 Phycisphaeraceae bacterium | reverse complement strand
CTGGAGCATGACCGCGGCTGCGCCGCGCACAGCGACGGCGACGTGCTCTACCACGCCGTCACCGACGCCATCCTCGGGGCGCTGGGCCAGGAGGACATCGGTGAGCTGTTCCCCGACGACGACCCGCGCTACCACAAGGCCGACTCCGCCATCTTCCTCGCCGAGGCCGTGCGCCGCATGCGCGACGCGGGCTACCAACTGGGCAACCTCGACGCGACGGTGATCCTGCAACGGCCCAAGCTCGGGCCGCACAAGCAGGCGATGCGCCGGCGGTTGGCGGAGTTGCTGGACGCCCCGCCCGAGCGCGTCAACCTCAAGGGCAAGACGCACGAGCAGGTCGACGCGCTGGGCGAGAACCGCGCGATCGCCTGCCACGCGGTGTGCCTGTTGGTGGAGTGTGGCGGGTAGCGGACGATCGGGGCGCCTCGCGAAGCCGCAAGCGGCTCAATCCGCGATCAGCAATCAGTAGTCCCCTGCCGCGCGTCGCTGGCGGTCCTGCTCGATCACCTGCATGACCCAGTCGCGTTCGGGCAGGACGGTCACGCCGTTGTGGCGGTAGAGCTCGCCGGGGCTGAGCAGGTTAAGCGTCCAGATGCCCTTGGAGTGGATGCCGGCGAAGCGGCCGTCGGTCAGCACGACGGGGCCGCCGCTGTCGCCGCCGCGGGTGGGCAGGTCGTGGCGCAGCCACATGACGCCGCCGCCGTCGGCATCGGTGGGCTCATCGAGCTCGACGATACCGATGCCCAGCTCGAGCAGTTGCCCGGCGAAGACGCCGGTCGAGCCCGCGCCGGCCAGGCGCTTGCCGACGGCCAGGGCCTCGGCGTCGGCCCAGTGCTCGACGATGGCGGGCGGGCGCAGGGGGGCGTAGAGGATGGCCAGGTCCGTCTCGCCGGACCACTGCGGCCGGCGCAGCAGCGAGAAGCCGTCCCGCGCCGCCTCGCCGCGCCACACGACGCGGGCCGGGGCCCATCGCACCTGCTGGCCGGTGCGGATCACGACGTAGCTGGGCTCCCAGGGGACGCTGTGGGCGGTCGTCAGGAAGTAGCCGTCCTCGGCGATGGGCACGGCCGCACTGAGCCCGAACTGGTGGGCCTCGCCGGTCGGTTGGCCGCGCCAGTAGTAGCCGGTCTCCGTGGCGTAGACCTGGTGCAGCTCGACGCCGCTGATGACGTCGACGGTGCGCTGGCGGAGGAATCGCCACAGCGGCTGGCCCTCGACCTGGCGCTGGGCCAGGGCCTGGAAGGAGGCGGCGCGGGCGGCGTCGCTGGGCTCGGCGATGGCGCAGCCGGCCAAGTGCACCCCCAGGCACAGCAAGAGCACGGCCGCGAGCTTCCTTCTGCCCATCTCAGGCAATGGTAGCAGGGTCGACGGCCGCGGTCGGCGCGGCGGCGGACTTGCCGGGCCCGGCCCGAGGGGCGAGGATCGGGCGGCCGCCGCCGGCCGGCGGGTTCCCGTGCTGGAGACCTCCATGTCCGATCGTCCCGACATCCTCCTCATCCTCACCGATCAGCAGGCCGCCACCGCCATGAGCTGCGCCGGCCAGGGCGAGCTGCACACGCCGGCGATGGATCGCATCGCCGCGCGCGGCGTGCGCCTCGAGCAGGCGCACTGCACGCAGCCGCTTTGCGCCCCCTCGCGGGCGAGCCTGGTCACCGGGCGCTACCCCCACGAGGTGGGCGTGCCCTACAACCTGCACTGGCACGAGTGCCCCGCGGCCGCGGAACACCGCTGGCTGGGTCACATCCTGCGCGAGGCGGGCTACACCACCGCCTGGGTGGGCAAGTGGCACCTGCCCGCGGCGGTGGAGGCGACGGACGTGCACGGCTTCGACATCGCGCGCGAGACCGAGGGCAACGAGCAGGACCATCGCGTGCCCGCGGCCTGTCGGGCGATCCTCGACGCCCACCGCGGCCGGCCGCTCTTCCTCGCCGCCTCGTTCGTCAACCCGCACGACTGCTGCCAGGCGGCGCGGGACCAGCCGTTTCCCAACGGCCCGATCGGCGAGCCGCCGCCGGCGGAGCAATGCCCGCCGCTGCCGGCGAACTTCGACCCGCCCGCCGGCGAGCCGACCGTCCTGCGCGGCAAGGTCATGCCGGCGCACCCCGCGGCCTACCCGAGCGTCAACTGGAGGCCGGACCGCTGGCGGCAATACCGCTGGCAGTACAACCGCCTCGTGGAGAAGGTCGACCGGCACGTCGGCGAGCTGCTCGATGCGCTGGAGGCCACGGGCCGGCTCGATCGCACGCTGATCCTCTTCACCAGCGACCACGGCGACGGCATGGGCGGACATCGCTGGAATCAGAAGCAGGTGCTCTATGACGAGGCGGCGCGCGTGCCGATGCTCCTGGCCGCGCCGTCGCGCAACCGCGCCGGCGAGGCGGACGAGCACCTGGTGTCGATGAACCTGGACCTGATCCCCACGCTGTGCGATTACGCCGGCGTGGCGACGCCCGCCGAGCTGCCCGGGCGCAGCCTGCGCCCGCTCGTCGAGGGCGAGGTGGTGCCGGCCTGGCGCGACGCCGTCTATGGCGAGACGGAGTTCTCAGGCTTCGGCCTGGGATCGAGCACGGGCGTCAAAGGCCGGATGGTCCGCACCGAACGCCACAAGTACATCGTCTACAGCGAAGGCGAGGACCGCGAGCAGCTCTTCGACATGATCGAGGACCCCGGCGAGATGCGGGACCTGTCCGCGTCGGCGGAGCATGCGCCGGTGTTGGCCGAGCATCGCGCGAGGTTGGCCCGATGGTGCCAGTGGACGGACGACGAGTTCCCGCTGGCGACGCGGCCGGCGACGCGGCAGCCCGGTTAGACCGACGGCAAGCCGTGGCACCCAAGGGCCGTGAGCTATTGATGTAGGGTGGGTAGAGCGAAGCGAAACCCACCACGATGCTCGTGGATTCAGGGCAGGACTGGTGGGTTTCGCTTCGCTCTACCCACCCTACATCAATAGTCCACGACGTTGCGTGGCACCGGCTGGGAATCAGGTGGCGACCGCATGATCTCTGCCCCGCCGCATCAGCAGCAACCCGCCCACCGCCAGCAGCATCAGCGAGCCGGGCTCG
>SKPT01000396.1 GCA_007119405.1 Phycisphaeraceae bacterium | reverse complement strand
CAGCGAGCCGGCGACGCCGTCGTGGTTGGTCCGCGCCCGGGGCCGACGCCGCTGGCTGATGGCCAGGTTGATGGCGATGCGGAACAGCCAGGTGCTCACGGCCCAGCGGTCGTCGTAGCGGGCCAGGTTGTGATACGCCCGCAGCAGCGTCTCCTGGACGAGGTCCTCGGTGTCGTGGCGGTTGCGCGTGTAGCGACCCAGCAGCGCCGTCAGCCGCGGCTGATAGCGCAGCGCCAGGGTGCGGAATGCCTCGGCCGAGCCGTCGCGCGCCTGGGCGAGCAGCTCGGCGTCGGCCGAGGGCGTTGGGCATTGCCGCTGCGTCAAAGGCCCGCTCCACCATCGTCAATGCCGGCCAGGCAGCGCCGGGATCAGCTCGACGACCGCCTGCACCGGCTGCGACCACCGCAGCCGCACACGTTGATCTTCCCGATCGATCCGCAGCGCGGCAATGGCCCGGGCCAGGGGCGAGTCCGGCTCGTGACGCAGCAGCGCCATCGCCTGGAGCCCCTCGGCCGCCTCGACCATCAACTCCGCCCGCCGGGCGTCCACGGCCGCGACCTCGGCGTACCACAGCAACCGACCGCCCGACTCGCCCAGGCCCAGGTGCAGCCGCCGCGCCGCCGCGGCGATCTCCGAGTGGTGCGCCCGCGCCCGGTGCAGCTCGATCGCCCCCCCGTGCAGCCACATCTCGCGGCGGCGCGGCGCCAGCAGCTCGGCCTGCTCATCCAGCCCGCCCCGCTCGCCGGTGAGCACCTGCACCGCCTGCTCCAGCGCCGCCCGGTCCGCGCTCAGGGCGATCCACTGCCGCCGCACCACCGCATCGACGACGCGCGGCCCGCGCCGGGTGGGCATCTCGAAGCGGTGCCCGGCCAGGCCCGCCACGTCGATGCGCTCGTGGCGCGGCGCCTCGGCCACGCGCTGCTCGATCCGCCTCGGATCGAACTGGCCGCGCAGCACCACCACCGCCTCGCCTTCCTCGAAGCTGTGGTGGTACATGAGCACGCTGTGCACATCGCGCAGCGGATTGAACCCGGCGAAGCGCTCGAAGCGCGCGGCGCGGGGGCTGTCCGGCCCGAGGTCATGGGCCTGGCGCACCGCCTGCCCGATCTCGCTGTCGAGCATCTGCTGGACCTGCAACTGCACGTACCACCGGGCGTCGGCGGCGATGTCCGTCGCCTGCGCCGGCGCCGTCGCCAGCCAAAGCAGCAGGCCGCACAAGCTCGCGAATGTCCATGCACGCATGTGTATTCTCCTGATCCATCGACCGGGCCATCGCCCGGCACCGCGGCCGTGGCCACCGCCTCTTAAAACGTGTATGCAAACCGCTGCGGGTGCCACACAGCACGCCGAAGGCTGCTGTGTGCGAGCCACCGTGCGGGTCCGCAGCACACAGCACCCTCCGGGATGCTGTGTGGCACCCTTTCCATACAGGTTCTTATACGCCAATCCCTCGAAGTGGGTTACACGGCCCGCGGCCCCGCGGCGACCCGCCCGCGGCCCCGAGGCCCGGCTGTGTCGGAGAGCGGGTGCCACTCAACGCCGTGAACGTTGATGTAGAGTGGGTAGAGCGAAGCGAAACCCACCAGTCTTGCTGGATCTACGACCATCGTGGTGGGTTTCGCTTCGCTCTACCCACCCTACATTAGCGCCGCCATCGAATGGTTCACGGCGTTAAGCGGCACCCGTGGAGCATGCTTGCCGACAAGGCCTAGCATGGGGCCATGGCCGGACGACCTCCCTGGCGACGCGCCGTGGCCTTGGCGCTGGCGGGCGCGCTGCTCGTGGCCCTGGCGTGGAGCTGGTGGCGCGCCGGCGGCGAGCCGGAGCACTGGGCCAGCTTCCAGGCCCGTCACGAGGCCCTAGCCCCGGCCCAGCGCGAGCGGCTGGCCGACCAGGCCGAGCACCGCGTCCTGCGCTGGTGGTCCGGCGGCGAGCACATCACGCCCATCTCCGGCCCACCCGAGGACGAGCCCGAGCCCGGCCCCAGCACCCTCGAGCTCGATTACGAGCTGATCAACACCTGGCTCAACGAGCGCGGCGGCGCCTGGCTCGACCAGCAGGGCGGGGCCCGGCCCCGGGGGCTCGAGGCCCTGGCCGTCGCCCCCACCGACAACCCGCACGAGCTGCTCGTCGCCGCCAGCATCGAGCCGTTGGGTGGCCGCATCGTCAGCGCCCGCCTGCGCCTCGACGACGACGAGCACCACCACGCCCACGTCACGCTCTCGGCCAGCGGCCTGCGCCTGGGCCGGCTGCGCGTCCCTGCCGCCGTCGTCCTCGCCGGGATCGGGGACAGCGGGCTCGGCCAGGGCGTAGCCGACCTGCTCACCGGCGGCCTGAGCTTCGAACCCGTCTGGCGCGTGGATGAGACGCGGCAAGCGCGCCTGCTCGAGGTCGAGGTTCGCGAGCACGAACTGGTCGTGACCCTCCGACACGAAGTGGCGGCGCAGCCGTCCGAGCCGTGATTCCCGCAGCGGTGACAAAGCCATCGCTCCGACTCACGCACGCTGCATCAGACGGCTCCTGGAAATGTCCGCTGACGCCGCCCGGCAGCTAACCCGTGGAAGCGGATATAGCGCGGATTTCCTGAGCGGTCGGTTCTTCGCGAATCAGCCAGTCCGGCAACCTCACCCGCCGGTAGGAGCGGTACTGCCAGCCGAGATTCAGAAACGGCTCAACGTTGACCAGCAGCAGTTGCTGGTTTTCCGGGTCGAAGAAGGTAAACGATTCGCCGCGACCGCGGTGCTTCCGGCCGTGATCAATGAGGACCAGGTCCGCGCCTGCAGGCGGATAACGCGCGACGACGGCTTCGGCAACCTCCTGCGCGGTGTTGCCAGACTCGACCCGCATGTAGTTGTTGATGAACCAGAACACGGCCAGAACTGCAAATGCGAGCAGCAGGGTGATCGCCCAGGAACGCCACGACGGTCCCCCCCGTGATGATTGAGCACCCATCTGAGCCTCCTCTCGGGTTCAAGTGGTGATCGTTCTATAATGGCGACTCCTCGTTCTTCCGCAGGCCCAGCGCCGGGCGCACGTCGGCCTGCACCAGCTTCTCACGCTGCATCCGCTT
>SKPT01000182.1 GCA_007119405.1 Phycisphaeraceae bacterium | reverse complement strand
GTGCGATCGGTGGAAGCAGCCGCTGCTGGAGCGGATGGATTTTGCGCTGGACACGACGCGGCCGGCTGAGCCCAGGCTGGCCGCCGGCGAGACGATTCGCCGGGGCCTGGCGCATGCGGTGACCCGGCCGTTCCGCGTCGTGCCCTTCTTTGACCCCGGCCCGTGGGGCGGGCAGTGGATGAAAGAGGTGTGCGACCTGGATTGCTCGGCCGCGAACTACGCGTGGTGCTTCGACTGCGTGCCGGAGGAGAACAGCATGCTGCTGGGCCTGGGCGACGCCACGAGCCCCACGTGCTTCGAGCTGCCGGCGATCAACCTGGTGTTTCGCCATCCGCGCGAGCTGCTGGGCGAACGCGTGCACGCCCGCTTCGGCACCGAGTTCCCCATCCGCTTCGACTTCCTCGACACGATCCAGGGCGGGCACCTGTCCTACCAGGTCCATCCGCTGACCGAGTACATCCAGAACACGTTCGGCATGCACTACACGCAGGACGAGAGCTATTACATGCTCGACGCCGACGACGAGGCATGCGTGTACCTGGGGCTCAAGGAGGGCGTGGACGGCGACGAGATGATCGCGGCGCTCAGGCGGGCGCAGGCCGGCGTCGAGCCGTTCGATGCGGATCGCTACGGCGCCCGCTGGCCGGCGAAGCAGCACGACCACTTCCTGATCCCGGCGGGCACGGTGCACTGCTCGGGGCGCGGGAGCATGGTGCTGGAGATCAGCGCCACGCCCTACATCTTCACCTTCAAGCTCTGGGACTGGGGCCGCGTGGGGCTCGACGGCCTGCCCCGGCCGATCAACATCGAGCACGGGCGACACAACATCGTGTGGGAGCGGACGGAGTCGTGGGTGAAGCGCGAGCTGATCAACCGCGTTGAAACCGTGGCCGAGGGCGATGGCTGGTGCGAGCAGCGCACGGGCCTGCACGAGCGCGAGTTCATCGAGACGCGCCGCCACTGGTTCACCAACGCGGTCGAGCACGAAACGGCCGGGACGGTAAACGTCCTGAACCTCGTCCAGGGCAAGGAGGCGGTCGTCGAGAGCCCGGCTGGCGCGTTCGAGCCCTTCGTCGTGCATTACGCCGAGACGTTCATCGTCCCGGCCAGCGTGGGGCGCTACACCATCCGCCCCCACGGCCCGGGCGAGGGCACGCAGTGCGCGACGATCAAGGCCTACGTGCGGTGAACATGCAAATAGTTACGAAGACACGAGGGGCGCGAAGGAAAGCAGGCGAGTCAGACAAGGCAGATAAGGAAACCAGGAAGTGAGGAAGCCAGGAAGGGGAGAAGGATGAGTGGCGCGCGGAGCATATCCGGTTCCTTTCCTGCCTTCCTGCCCTTCCTGCATTCCTTATCCTGTCTTTCCTTCGTGCCTTCGTGGCCAACTGGACTGCCGAGAGCTGAGGATGCCTGAGGTTGACGCACAGCGATGGGGCCTGGACCTGAAGGCGACGACGTCACCGCTGGGGTTTGTCTATGGCGCGGACAGCTTCGGGCCTGAGCCGGAGCTGCGGCGGCTGGAGGCGATCCGCCCGTCGTTGCGTGAGCCTGACTGCGATGGGCCGGACCCGGTGTACGCGATCGCGATGGACGTGGGTCGGCCGAGGCATCGGGACGAGCTGGTGGCTCGGCACCTGCTGTTCGGGGTGGTGACGTACGCGGCCGGTCGGCTGGGGCGTGAGCCGGTGCGTTCGCAGGGGCACGTGCACAAGGTGAGCCCGCGCGCGGGCTGGTCGACGCCGGAGGTGTACGAGGTGTGGGCGGGGCGGGCGGTCATCCTGATGCAGGAGAGCGACGGCGACGACCCGGGACGCTGCTTCGCCGTCGAGGCGGGCCCGGGCGAGGTGGTGATCGTCCCGCCGGGCTGGGCGCATGCGACGATCAGCGCGGACCCGGGACAGCCGCTGACGTTCGGGGCGTGGTGCGATCGGGATTACGGGTTCGTGTATGACGGCGTGCGGGCGCACGGCGGCCTGGCGTGGTTTCCCGTCGTGGGCGAGGATGGCGCACTGCAATGGCAGGCCAACGAGCGGTATGTACGGCGGGAGCTGGTGTGCAAGGGGCCGAGCGCGTATGAAGCGCTGGGGCTGGAGCCTGGGGTGGCGATCTATGAACAGTTCGCCCGCGATCGGGAGCGGTTCATGTTCGTGCCGGAGCCGGGCCGGGTGGCGGGGGTGTGGGAGGGGTTTGTGCCTTGAGGGAAGGCGGCAATTCAGAATGCAGAATGCAGAAGCTGGAAATGGGGGGCGCTTGCGTTGATCCGCGCGCATTTGTGTTTATTCGTGTTCATTCGTGGCTATTTCCTCCCAGGTGATCGACCATGACGACTGAGACGATCGAGGCGTATCAGAACCCGGCGCTTGACGTGGAGACGCGGGCGCGGGATCTGCTTTCGCGCATGACGCTCGACGAGAAGGCGGCGATGCTCACCGGGCGCGACTTCTGGCACCTCGAGCCGATCGAGCGCCTGGGCGTGCCGGCGCTGCGCTGCGCCGACGGCGGCCACGGCGTGACGGTCGTCGGCGACGTGATCGGGCCGGCGACCTGCTTCCCGACGGGCATCGGGCAGGCGGCAACGTGGAACGTCGAGTTGATCGAGCGTGCGGCCGCGGCCATGGCGCGCGAGGCGCGGGCGCGCCAGAACGCCATCCACCTGGCACCGATGATCAACCTCCACCGCACACCGCTTGGCGGGCGCAACTACGAGACCTACTCCGAGGACCCCTGGCTCGTCGGGCGCATGGCCGCGGCGTTCATCAAGGGCGGGCAGTCGCAGCGCGTCGGCTCGTGCCTCAAGGCCACGGCGGCCAACAACCAGCAGAAGGCCCAGCACAAGACCAGCGCCGAGGTCGACGAGCGCACGCTGCGCGAGATCTACCTGCTCGGGTTTGAGATGGCCGTGCGCGACGCCAAGCCCTGGTCGATGATGACCTCCTACAACCTGCTCAACGGCACGTACACGTCCGAGCACGAGCACCTGCTGCGCGAGATCGTCAAGGGCGACTGGGGCTTCGATGGACTGATGATGTCGGATTGGTTCGGCACGTACAGCACCGCCGCGGCGGTGGAGGCGGGCCAGGACCTG
>SKPT01000542.1 GCA_007119405.1 Phycisphaeraceae bacterium | reverse complement strand
GACGGTGCGCCACTTGCCACCCCACTGGCTCCATCGCGTCACGGCGTTCTTGTTGATGGCCTCCTGGAGGTCCTCGACAAACTGGCCGATCTGCTGAATCTCGTCGGCCGTCTGCACCGCCTCGCTCGTCTCGATCGAGTAGCCGTCGAGCAGGCTCTCGTTCGCTTCGTCCACCTCCACCACCTCGATGTACGGCGCCTCCCACCGGCTGCGCATGAAGCGGTAAAACCGCTCGGCATAGTTGTTGAGCAGTTGCTGGGCCATGCGCTGCCACTGGGCGCGGTTTTCGTACCGCGTCGGCGACATGTCGGCCGGCGACGCGAACAACTCGTACCACTCCGTCTCGGCCAGCAGGTTGCGGATCGCCTGCCGGTCCACATGCAGGCGGTCCAGGCCGCGCGACGCCTTGAACGCCTCCAGCCCGAACAGCAGTTCGTCAACGTCCAGCAGGGCCGCGTGCAGCGGCGTGAGCTTCTGCGACGGCGGCCGGTCCGCCTCGCCGATCGCGCCCGTGATGCGCCGGCCCTCGCCGACGATCCCCTGGATCCGTGGCAGCCAGTTCAGCCGCGTCTTGTTCCGCCGCAGCCACTCGTCCTCGTGAGCGGTCGGGTGCGGCGGGCGCAGCTTCACCAGCGGCCCGAGCTTCTGGAACGCCTGGCCGCGCTCGACCTTCTGCCCTTCGATTTCCTCCTTCAGCCGCAGCGTCTTGAGCTTGCGCTTGGGCAGCGTCTTGACCACCGGCAGTTCCCACACCTCCTTGTCCAGAGCCTCGGGCACCTCGCTGAGGATCCAGTCCCGGAACGTCCGCATGTAGCTCGCCTTGACGCCGAAGACCTGGAGCGTCTCGACCTGGCGCAGGTTGTCCGGCCGCGGCGGCCGCTCCGTCAGCTCGCTCGACCGCCGCAGGCTCATTCGATACCCCCGCAGCCGCACCCCGCGACCGAAGAGCTGGATGATCTGCGTGCCCTCGCTCCGGCCCATACGCATCAGCCCCAGCGACGACACCCGCCACGAATTCCACCCCTCGGTGAATTTGCGCGAGCCGACGAGCATGTTGATCGGGCTGTCGTCGTGGTTGATCCCGCGGAACAGCGACGTGCGGTTGTGGTCGTCCTCCAGCTTCGTGATGCCCTGCTCCTCGCAGCGGCTGGCTACCGTCACCGCGTCGCCGACGTTCACCACGCCGAACGGCTCGGCCTCGCCCACCTTCAGCGCCAGCTCCCCCTCGGCCCCGCGGATGATCTGCACCGCGAGCGTGCCCCCCTCGGCCGGGGCGTTGAACACGTGCCGCATGATCTCGCCATGCAGCCGCCGCGCCAGCGCCGGCTTGTCGCCCGACGTGTCCACGTGCGGCAGGCGATGCGCCAGCAGGTTCCGCCCCTGCGCATCGTGAAACCCATCCGCCAACAGGCTCTGGAGCGTTGCCACCGCGCCCTCCGGGTCCGCCAGGAAGCGCTTCAGGAACAGCAGCACCTCCACCACATCCGAAATGGTGCCCTTGTCGTCGGCAGTTTGCGCCTTGCCCACCACCGTGTGCCCCACGAACACCCACAGCGGCTTGTCGATCATGAACGGCTTGATCCGCTCCCCGCCGTCCATCCACACCTTCATCTGCTGGTAGAACAGCAGCAGCGCCGCCGTCAGATACCGCTGCTGCTTCTCGTCGTCCTCCAGGTTCAGGATGTTGAAGTCCTTGCCATACCCGTCGCGGTAGAAGCTCTGGTAGGCGTAGTCGATCAGGATGGACTTCGCGTAGCGGTTGCGCATCCAGTCGTCGCCCTGCACCGCCTCCTTGAACGTGGCCGAGTACTCGATGCAGAACCCGCCGCGGGCGAGCTGGTCCCGCCGGGTCACCCACTTGCCCTCCTCGCCGCGCCCTGCCCCGCGGTGGCCCTCGTCCACCAGCACCAGGTTGCACCCCTCGAACGCCTCCGTCGCCACCGTCTTGCTGCCCTGGTCGTCGCGAAACTTGTGAATGTCCAGAATCTTGACCGCCTGCCGGGCGTGCTCGGCGTAAAGCCCATCCATGCCCTGCTCGCCCACCGTCACCACGCTGAAGCCCGACTGCTCGAACTCCTGCTCATGCTGGGCGGTCAGCCCCTCGTTGGGCGTGACCAGGATCACCTGATCCAGCCTGGGCCACAGGCCCGCTTCAAACGCCCGCTTGTGGTAGTGACGGAACTGCCGGATGTGCACGTGCATCAGCAGCGTCTTGCCGCTGCCGGTGGCGCACCAGTAGCCCAGCCTCGCGAGTTGCGCCCGGGCGTCGCCGTCCTCGTCGAACGGCCGGACATGGTCCACCTCGTGCATCCGCTCGTTGTGAGCCGCGATCTGCTCGTTCACCTCCGCGCGCAGCGCCTCGGGGTCGTCGAAGTAGCGGTCCAGGTACAGCTCCGTCAGCAGCAGCGCCAGGTACTGGTGATACTTCCACTTGATCTGCGGCTGCTGATGGCTGTCCCGGGCTGTGTTGATCGCCTGCGTGTGCTCCAGGATGTTCTGCTCATACTCGACCAGCCGCTCGACCCGCAGGACATCGCCCGTGTGCACCGTCGGCAGGGCCGAGGCGATCGCCTCGTGGAACCGGTGCAGGCCGGTGCGATCGTCGATGCCGTCGGGGCTGCTGGGCGTGATGTTGAACCGCTCGCGGAACTGCGCCAGGCTGGTCACCCCCAGCTTGCCCAGCGCCCACTGGAACAGCACCGTCTGCCGATGGAAGTCCGACTGCGGGCGAGGCCTCCGCTTCGTCGCCTTCGACTTCTTCTTGCCCATCCTCACGCCCCCCCGGCCGCGTCGGTGCCCTCGAACATCCGGTCCTTGAACGTCTGCTCGATCGGGTAGACCGTGCGCAGCTCCTGCGTTGGCTGCTCCAGCGTCACCGGGCCGTTGATGTAGACGCGGTGGTACTCGCGGTAGTCGCTGCGCTCGCGCGTCGTCTCGCGGTGGCGAAGCATCCACGCCTCCAGCACGGCCGCGTCGCGGTCCGCCGCCTGCTCCCGCTCCGCGTCCGAGAGCCCCGCCGCCCCCGCCACTGCCGCCGTCAGCTTGCGCCATACCACCAGCACGCGTGTGCCCTGGGCGTCGTTGAGCTCG
>SKPT01000523.1 GCA_007119405.1 Phycisphaeraceae bacterium | reverse complement strand
GACCCGGCCCAGCAGTCGCTCGCCGACGCGCTGCGCGTCAGCTTCAACATCCTGAAGGTGATCATGGTGCTGCTGCTGGTGGCCTACTTTCTCAGCGGCGTGTTCCGCGTCGAGGAAGGCACCCGGGCGGTGCGGCTGCAGTTCGGGCAGATCGCCGGCGACGAGATCGCCCGCGTCTACGAGCCCGGCTGGTACTTCGGCTGGCCCTACCCGATCGAGGAGAAGCTGCACATCCCGGTGACCCCGCGAACCCTGTCCACCGGCAACGCCTTCTGGTACGAGGTGACGCAGCAGCAGTTGGCGCAGGATCGCCGGCCGACGCGGCCGCTGAACCCCGAGCGCGACGGCTCGCTGCTGACCGGGGACGCCAACGTCGTCCACGGCCGCTTCGACGTGACCTACTCGATCGACGACCCGGTGCTGTTCGTGCAGAACGTGGGACTGGCCCGGCCCGGGCAGCGGCTGCCCGACGGCCGCGAGGCCCAGCACGAGATGGAGTTGGCGGACCTGCTGGTGCGCGGCGCCGCGGAGCAGGGCATCGTCTTCGCCGTCGCCCAGGTCCAGGCCGACGACTTCATCGACGGCCGCATGAGCCGGTCGCTGGCGACGCATCGGATGCAACAGGTCCTCGACGCGCTGGGCGCGGGCATCACGATCGACCGCATGGAGGCCGAGGAGCAGATGCCCCAGCCGGTGTACGAGGCCTACCAGGCCGTGGTGCGCGCCGAGACGGAGCGCGGCGAGGCGATCGACCGGGCGCGGCAGGATCGCTCGCGAATGCTCAACGAGGTCGCCGGCGGGGCCCACGAGCCGCTGTTCGCGATGATCGGCCGCTACGAGGCGGCCCGGGAAACGGGCGACGACGCGGCCGCGGCGACCATCCTCGCCCAGATCGACGAGGCGCTGGCGACGCGCCGCCTGCCGGCCGAGCACGGCGGGCTGCCCATCCGCGGCGAGGTCGCCACCCTCATCGACGCCGCCGTGTCCGAGCGCACCGCCGTCGTCGAGCAGATCCAGGCCGAGGTCCACACCTTCCAGAGCCTGCTCGAGGAATACCGCGCCCGGCCACGCCTGGAGATGACCCGCCTCTGGCTCGACGCCAAGGAGACCATCCTCACCGGCGACATCGAGACGTTCTACACCATGCGCGGCCACTTCTACACCGTCATCAACCGCGACCCGGCGATCCAACGCGAACGCGAACGCGAACGCCTCCGCGCCGAACAGGAACCACGCCAGCAGCAGCGGTGAGAATAAGCCACGGATGAACACAGATGAACACGGATAAGAAGAAGATAAGGAAGGCAGGAAGGCAGGAAGAGTGGTGACCGTGAGCCAGCGCGGAGGAGAATCGGTTAGCCGTCGCCTTCCAGGGCGTCGGCTAACACGCTCGTTTCGATCTGTGTTCATTGGTGTTCATTCGTGGCTGGAGATTCCGACCGAAAGCTTCGAGCATGACGCAATCGCAGGCTGACAACCCGAGCCCCGGCGTGGCGGACGAGTGGATCGTCAAGTGCGTCGGGCTGACCAAGATCTTCCGCGACTTCTGGCTTCGCAGCCGCGTCCGCGCCGTCGACGGCATCGACCTGGAAGTGCAGCGCGGCGAGGTGCTCGGACTGCTCGGGCCCAACGGCTCGGGCAAGAGCACGACCATCAAGATGATCCTCGGCCTCCTGCACCCGACCAGCGGCCGCATCGCCGTGTTCGGGCATCACCCCTCCGACGTGGCGATCAAGAAGCAGATCGGCTACCTGCCCGAAGAAAGCTACCTCTACCGCTTCCTCAACGCCCGCGAGACGCTGGACTACTACGGCCGACTCTTCCACCAGAACCGCGCCCAGCGCAAGCGGCGAATCGAGAAGCTGCTGGAGATGGTCGGCCTGGACAAGGTGGCGACGCGGCCGATCGGCGAATACTCCAAGGGCATGCAGCGGCGCATCGGCCTGGCCCAGGCGCTGATCAACGACCCGCAACTGCTCATCCTCGACGAGCCGACCACCGGCCTGGACCCGATCGGCACGCGGCAGATCAAGGACCTGATCCTCGAGCTCGCCGGCCGGGGCAAGACGATCATCCTCTGCTCGCACCTGCTCGCCGACGTCGAGGACGTGTGCGACCGCGTCTCGATCATGTTCGGCGGCAAGGTCCGCCGCGCCGGGACGGTCGAGCAGTTGCTCGTGCAGCAGGATCACACAATGTTGCAGGTCCAGGCCCTTAGCGGCGAGGAGGTCGAGGCTCTGGAGCGCGTGCTGGCGCGGACGGGCAAGCACATCGAACGCGTCGAGCGGCCGCGGCAGCGGCTGGAGCAGCTTTTCATGGACATCGTCCACGAGGCCCAGGCCGCGGGCCTGGACACCAGCGGCGCGACCTCGGGCGGGCAGATCGCCGAGTTCCTCACCGGCGCCGACGCCGACGACGGCGAGGCCGAGGGCGAGGCGGTGATCGAGCGCCTCGTCCATGGCGGGCCGTCACGCCCGGCGCCGGACAACGCGCCGAACCGCCCGGCCAAGGCGGACGAACCAGCGGCACAGGCCGACGGCGACACCCGGCCCCGCGAAGCCGAGCCCGCGCCGGAGCCGGAGGTCGATCGCAACGTCCTGGATTCGCTCATGGGTGATACCGGCCAGCGCAGCGATGACGAGAAGCGTTGATGGGTCACGGGAAGCGTCGATGAGGGAAGCATTGATGGGTGACGGGAAGCATTGATGGGTGACGGGAAGCATTGATGGGTGACGGGAAGCATTGATGGGTGACGGGAAGCATTGATGGGTGACGGGAAGCATTGATGGGTGCCACTGACAAGGCCGTCCGCGGCCTTGTCAGTGCCGACTGACCTGCCGCACTGACAAGCTCCGCGGACTCCGCTTGTCAGTGGCACCCGGCCAGCTCCGCTTCAGTCCACCCACCGTGGGACGATCACCAACGGCACGCGAATCCGAGGCACGCAACGGGAACGCATGAGCATCAAGTGGCAGACATGGCTGGCGGTGCTGGTGGCGGGCGTCGCGTTGAGCGAGGCGCTGGGCTGGCTGCTGGGCGCCCAGGGCATGGGCCCCGCCGGCGCCGCCGTGACGTGGGCCGGGCGCCTCGG
>SKPT01000537.1 GCA_007119405.1 Phycisphaeraceae bacterium | reverse complement strand
GCCAATGACAAGCGATACCACCACTGGGGCCAGTCCGAGAGTGGCATGGCGGACATCGTCGAGCGGCTCACGGACCCGGGCGAGCTGATCCTCGACCCGTTCCTCGGCGCCGGGACCACCGGCGTCGTCGCCGTGCGCATGGGCCGGCGGTTCATCGGGATCGACGTCGATCCCGACTGCGTGTCGAGTGCCGAGGATCGCCTGCTGCAGGAAGGTGGTGACAATGAAGAAGGTGCGTGAGGAGCGGTCGCGCTGGCGTGACCATCGGATCAGCGAGCGCCATCGCACATGGGGCTACGACTGCCCTGCCCTGGACCTGGACTTCGTGATGCTCGAGTACGACACCGGCAAGGCGGCGGCGCTGGTCGAGTACAAGCACGAGGACGCAGCGCCGATCCGCGGCGCTCATCCCAGCCTGCGGGCCATCTGCGACCTGGCGAACCGTGCGTCGGTGCCCGCCTTCGTGGTGCGCTACGCCGACGACTTCACCTGGTGGTACGTGATCCCACTGAACGACCTCGCCCGTTCGCTGCAGGCAGAGGAGGTGTTCCTGAGCGAGGAGCAGTGGGTCGCGCTGCTGCACCGCTGCCGCGGACGCGAAATGCCGCCGGACTGGCAGCGCCTTAACTAACGCCGCAACGGGAGTGATTGCCTGCCTGATGTCGTGAGCCAACTCGATGCCGCCGCGGAGGCCTATCTCTCGGCCGGGCTATCCGTTCTGCCCGCCAGGCGGGTGGAGAAGCGCCCGGCAGTGGGCACGTGGAAGCAGTACCAGGAGCGCCTGCCCAGCAAGGCGGAGCTGTCGGCATGGCTCGCCAACGGCCATGACGCGGTATGCATCCTCTGCGGCACGGCGTCGGGCCACCTCGAGGCCATGGACTTCGACGCCGGTGGCGAACGGTTCAACGCCTGGTGGGAGCGCATCCCACCGGAGCTGCGCGCCAGGCTGGTGGTCGAGCGCACGCCCTCGGGCGGTTATCACGTGGTCTACCGGTGCGAGAAGCCCATCTGCGGCAATCTGAAGCTCGCCCAGCGCCGCGTTGACGGCAAGGTCGTCGCCCTGATCGAAACCCGCGGCGAGGGTGGGCTCTTTCTGTGCGCACCGACGCCCGGGTACGAACTGGTGCAGGGCAGCTTCGCCGAGCTACCGCTGCTCACAGAGGCAGAGCGCGATGTGCTGCTGCAGACGGCGTGGGAGCTCAACGAGTACGTGCCCGAGCCGATCGGCGCCACCGCCTCTGTGACGGCCGCAGGGGGCCGCGTGTTGGCCTCTGTGGCCGGTGGGCCAACGGATCGTCCCGGCGACGCGTTCAACGCAGGGGGCGACGTGCGGGCCGTACTTGAAAAACACGGCTGGCAGCGCGTGCGCGGCGGTGAGAATGAATACTGGCGCCGACCGGACAAAGACAGCGGCTGGTCGGCCACGCTGAAAAACGGCGTGCTGTACGTCTTCTCATCCAACGCGGCGCCATTCGAGCCCGCCACCGCCTACAGCGCCTTCGGCGTCTACGCCATGCTCGAGCACGGCGGCGATTTCGGCGCCGCGGCCGGTGCGCTGCGGCGGGAGGGCTACGGTGCCGACGCCTCCATCGGCGTGGATAGCGGTGTTGACGACGCCCGCATCCTGACCGCAGCCCAGGCTGTTGAAACGCGGGATGCCACGGCCGCCGAAGCGAACGAGCAGCAAGCATCGCGCCGGCTCACGCTCATCCGCGCCGACCAGATCGAGATGCGCCCGCCGGATTGGCTGCTGCGCGGCATGCTGGAGCGCGACACCTTCGCCATGGTCTTCGGTGACCCGGGCAGCGGAAAGAGCTTCCTCGCCATCGACTGGGCGTGCCGCGTGGCCACAGGGACGTCGTGGCGAGGCCATCCCGTCAAGGCCGGGCCGGTGGTCTACATCGCGGGCGAGGGCCAGCAGGGCTTCGGCAGGCGGATCCGGGCGTGGCAGGAGCACCACGGCGTCAGCCTGGCCGGTGCACCGTTGTTCGTCGCCCGCGCCGTGGCGATCCCCGAGCCGTCGCAACTCGGCGAGTTGATCGTGGCGATCGAGCAGGATGTCGGGCGGCCTGCGCTGATCGTCCTCGACACCCTCGCACGCACCTTTGGTGGTGGCGATGAGAACTCTACGCAGGACATGAGCCGGTTCGTCTCCGCGTGCGACACCATCCGTCAGCGCTACGAATCCACGATCCTGGTCGCCCACCACACCGGCCATGGCGACAAGAACCGGGCGCGTGGAGCCATCGCGCTCAAGGCCGCGCTTGATGCCGAATACCGACTCTCCGACAACGAGGCGGGCCTGAAGCTGACCGCCACGAAGATGAAGGATGCCGAGACACCGGCACCGTTGACGATGGATCTGGTCAGCGTGGACCTGCCGGGTCTGCTCGATGACTACGGTAACCCCGTCACGTCGGCGGCGGTCGAAGTGCTCGATGCCGAATGCGGCGCGCTGGAGTCGGAGGCGCGGACGGCCGCGCGCGGTAAGTGGCAGCGGCTCGGGCTGGAGGTCGCCGAGCGGCTGATCGATGCGGCCGATGGCGGATGCGCCAGCGTCAGGCAATGGCATCTGGAGTGTGACGCCGAGGGCATGCGCAAGTCCACGCGATACGACGTGCTGACCAAGTTGCATGAGCAGGGCGCGGTGATCGTCGAGGGTGATGCGCTGATTCCAACGCGAGCGCCGCACCCGTCCAATTCCAAAGTCCAATTCCAATGTCCTTAGGGACATTGGAATTGGACTGGAAATTGGACTACGGGCCGGAATTGGAAATTGGACATTGGACTGGCAAATTGGACTCAAGTAAGGCAAGCAAATTCAGGTGTTTACGGAGGGAGTCCAATTTCGCCGTCGGCCAGATTGGACAAATTGGACTGAGAATTGGACTCAACGGCCGCATGGGTCCTCCGCCCGCCATTTTGACAGTCAACCGCGACGGGAACAGCCGCGTGGTTGGTTTGATTCGTTCGCGGATGAAAAAAACGCCCAGGGCCCGCCCTGTCGCGCCCGGCGCCGGGCGAGCACACCCCCAACCGGCGGCGCAGCGCGTGACACGGGCCAACGTGGGCCAACTCTTACGGCGGCACGACGGCT
>SKPT01000243.1 GCA_007119405.1 Phycisphaeraceae bacterium | reverse complement strand
GTGGTCGGGGGAGCGCACCAGCCTCCCAGGTGGTGCCAAGGTGGCGGCGGCGGCTGGTGGGAGGAGGTTGTGTGTGGGGGGCGGGTTGTTGTGCCCCTGTTGAGAGGCGTTGAGCGCGTTGATCGAGGCCTGCGTTGACAAGCGGATGAGGGTGGGGGCGGAGGCGGCCGCGCGGCGGAGCACGGCTTGCCCTTCGGGTCAAGCCGTGGCACCCGGGGTTGTGAGCTTTCTGTGTAGGGTGGGTAGAGCGAAGCGATGGCCGGAGACGCAGGATCGTGGTCTTGGCAAGAGGACTCGCCAGGACCACGGCACGCGGCGTATGGACGGGTCAGCCCACCTCCCGGCTCTGGAACAGGGCCACGGCCACGGCCAGCACGACGCCGACGTAGAGCGCCGCGTAGGCGGTGACGGCGGCGAGGTGGCCCAGCGTGATGGGGTTGCCCTGGGTCAGGGCGTCGGCCGGCCAGAGGAACTGGAGGTTGGGCAGGACGAGGTAGGCGAGCTTGGCGATGAGGTAGAGCGCCTGCTGGCCGAGGCCGGCGTCCGCGGTGAAGATGGCGGCGAAGGTCTCGAACACCTGCGTGCCACGCGGCACGCCAAGCTCCTCGTCGACCCACTGGCTGAAGGAGTTGCTGACCAGCCCCAGCAGAAACGCGCCGACACAGATCATCAGCGTCATGATCTGGCCCAGGCGCGTCGACGCGGCGACAGCGATGGCGGTGAGGATCATCACCGCCTGGAAGACCATGACCAGGGCGATGGCGATCTGCGCCATGGACGGGTCGGCCTCGGGGTGCGCCAGGGTGGCCAGCGGCGACTGGAACCGCCAGTTGCTGTCGATCAGCAGGAGCATGGCCGCGGCCAGGCTCTGGGTCACCGCCAGCGAGCCGATGAACGTCGAGGTGAAGACCCACCGGTAGAGGTAGTTGCCCAGGCCGGCGAACGCCACGGCCGCGACGAGCGCGCCGCCCGTGAGCGTGAGCACGGGCATGTCCAGGCGATGGCTCGCGGTCTGCAGCACGCCATGGCGGACGGTGAAGGCGAAGACCAGGCTCAGCACGAAAAACGCCAGGGCGATGGCCCCGGCGACGCCCAGCAGCTTGCCCGCGACGAACAGCGGCCGGGCCACCGGCTTGGAGACGACGGTCAGCACCGTACGCGACTCGACCTCCGCGGCGAGCACGCCCGTGGCGGTGAACGCGGCCAGGAACAAGCCGACCAGAAACACCGTAGACAGACCCAGGTCGATCAGGATCTTGTTGTCGTCCTCGAACGTGTAGGCCGCCAGCGACACGTTCAGCGCCAGGGCGAGCATGCCCAGCAGGACCAGGACGGTGAAGATGGGCTGGCGGATGGCCTCGGTGAAGGTGTTGCGGGCGATGGTCAGCAGTTGTCCGGGCATAAGCGGGTCCGCGCGGTGTTCGGGATCGTCGGTCCCCATGATACGTGCTGGGGCGGCAGCGGGTTTGAGGGCGATGAGGGGCCGAGCCACTGGCGGACAGGCCGGCGGCGGCACCCGTTGGGGGAGGCGGAGGTTGAAAGTGGGCGATGACATGAGCGGAAAGGACCGATGAGCCAGGATCAACAGACCTATACGCGTGCGGCAAATGCGGCGCTGGTGGGGGTCGCGGCCCAGTTGGGGCTGGCGGTGTTCATGGCGCTGCTCGGGCTCTATGCCGAGTCAACCGCGCTGCACGCCGCGGCGCTGCATTTGTTCGGCGGGTTGCCGGCCTGGGCGATGCTGTGGGTGATCTACAACCAGCATCGCCTGGAGCGCATCGAGGCCCTCGAGGCCGAGCAGCTCGCCAAGGCCGACGCCCGCACGGCCGCGCTGTTCGAGGAGGCCGGCCAGCAGTTGCAGTTGGCGCGCCGGCGGCTGGAGAATCTGTACCGCTTCGGCCTGCCGACGGTCAGCGTGGCGATGTCGCTGTTCCTGCTGGCGGTGGGCGGGACGTGGCTGCTGCGCAGCTACCGGGCGCTCGACGCCGGCGAGCTGGAGGCGGCGGTGCTCGCCCCCACCGCCAGCGCGGGCGTGGTGGCGCTGCTGGCCGGCGTGATCGGATTCCTCGCGTTCCTGGTGGCGCGCTACGTCGCGGGCATGACCAGGGTGCCGGCCTGGACGCTGCTGCGCGGCGGCTCGGCGTACCTGATGGGCAACGCGGCCGTGGCCGTCCTGCTCTGCGCCGGAGCCGTGGTCGCCATGCTGGGCAACCACGTGGCCCTGGTGTGGCTGGCGCTGATCGTGCCCGCGGTCATGGTGATCCTGGGCCTGGAGATCCTCGTCGAGTTCCTCTTGGGGATGTACCGCCCGCGGCGGGCCGGCGAAACCGTGCGCCCGGCGTTCGACAGCCGCATCCTCGGGTGGCTGACCCGGCCCGAGTCGCTGGGCAAGATCGTCGGCGAGACGCTCAATTACCAGTTTGGCTTCGAGGTCTCGCGGAGCTGGTTCTATCGCCTGCTGGCGCGGGCGATCACCCCGCTGATCGCCTTTGCCGCCGTCGTGCTGCTGGCCGCCAGCTCGCTGGTGATCGTCGCGCCGCACGAGCAGGCCGTGATCACGGCGTTCGGCGGCCAGCCGCGCGTCGTCGAGCCCGGCGTCTGGTTCAAGTGGCCCTGGCCGATCGGCAAAGCCGAACGCTTCGACGCCTATCGCGTCAGGCAGATGATCCTCGGCTCCAAGGACGAGCACATCGAGCCCGACGTGGCGATCCTCTGGACCAACGAGCACGCCGGGCAGGAAGAGTTCATGCTCACCGCCCCGACGCACGTCCGCGGCGTGGACCTCGGCCCCGACACGCCGGTGGGCGAGTTGATCGGCGGGCAGATCGCGGTGGATTGGCGCATCCGCGACCTCGAAACCTACGCCCAGGTCGCCGGCGACCCGCAGCGCTGGCTGCGTCACATCGCCGAGCGGCAGGTCAGCCGCTATTTCTCGACCCGCACGGTGGACGAGCTGCTGACGGTGGATCGCCAGGTGATGGGCCGGCAGTTGCGCGACCGCATCCAGGCGGACGTCGACGCGGTGCGCCACGGCCCGCTCCAGGGGCTGGGGGTGGAGATCGTCTACGTCGGGGCGCTGGGCGTGCATCCGCCTCAGGACGC
>SKPT01000055.1 GCA_007119405.1 Phycisphaeraceae bacterium | reverse complement strand
TTCCCGCCGAACGCGAACTCGCCCCGAAATCGCCGTCTGCCGGGGCATGTGGGCCGCAAGGTAGCGACTCCCCGCGAGCCCAGTTTACCGGATATCGCGGTTCACCCCGGGCGATCGGCTCGCTTGTACTGCGGCTCCAGCCCACCGCTTCAATGGATCGCGCCGATGCCCGATCTCGCCCGGACGCTCAAGCGCGAAGTGGCGGAGCTGAGGCGTCAAGCTGCCGCGTTGAGCGTGCGGCCGGCCATCGGCATGGGACGATTCACCACCCCAACAGGGGGCGTGGTCCTATTGCCAGCCGCGGGCGCGCGTTTTAGCGTGGTCACGATGGTCTGGCCCCGGGGGGCAAGCTGTCGATGCTGCGGAACTGGCTGTACCGGTGACCCCCCATGGAAGCACCCGACGTTGAAGCCTCGCGGGATGGCGCGCCCCGCGACAAGGCGAATATCCTGATCGTGGATGACCGTGACGACGGCCGGATCGCGCTTCAGTCGGCGCTGGCGGATCTCAACCAGAACCTGGTCGCCGTGGCATCGGGCCGCGAGGCGCTGAAGCAGGTGCTCCGCATGGATTTCGCGGTGATCCTGCTGGACGTGCACATGCCCGGCATGGATGGGTTCGAGACGGCGGCGCTCATCCGGCAGCGGATGGGCTCGTGCCACACGCCCATCATCTTCATCACCGCGCACGCCGACGAGGTGCACCTGGCTGAAGGCTACTCGCTCGGGGCGGTGGATTACATTCTCGCGCCGGTGGTGCCCGAGGTTCTGCGCGCCAAGGTCAGCGTCTTCGTGGATTTGTTCCAGAAGAGCCGCGCGCTCGCCGCCCAGGCCGACGCCCAACGCCGGCGGGCCAATCGACTCGACGACGCGTTTCTCGCGACGCTCTCACACGAGCTGCGCACACCGCTGACCGCCATGCTCGGCTGGATCCGCCTGCTGCGCAGCGAGCGGCCCGACGCCGCGACGCTCGAGCACGGGCTGGCGGTGATCGAACGCAACGTCGAGGCGCAGTCCAGGCTCATCGAGGACCTGCTGGATGTTTCACGCATCACCCGCGGCAAGCTCCGGCTCGAGCTCAAGCCGATCTGCCTCAGGTCTGTCCTTGAAGCCGCCGTCGATGCCATCCGCCCCGCCGCCGAGCGCAAGAACATCGCGCTGCACGTGAACATGGGCACGACGGCGGTGAACGTCAACGGCGACGCGGATCGGCTCCGGCAGGTGGCGTGGAACCTGCTCGCCAACGCGGTGAAGTTCGCGCCGGACGATGGCGAGGTCTGGATCGACCTTCAGCGCGATGCCGGCGACGCCTTGATCCGCGTTCGGGATTCCGGCCAGGGCATTGACAGCGACCTGCTGCCGCAGGTGTTCGATCGTTTCCGCCAGGGTGACAGCAGCAGCACGCGTTCGCACCGCGGGCTGGGGGTCGGCCTGGCGATCGTCCGCCACATCGTCGAGCTGCACGATGGTACCGTTGACGTTGAAATCGCAGGCTCCGGCCAGGGCGCCGTCTTCCTCGTCCGGCTGCCGGTGTGTGGCTCGCAGCCAGCGGCTCAAGCGCCGGCGCCGGCGACACAGCCCGGGGCCGAGTCGCTTCACGGGCTGCGCGTGCTGGTGGTCGACGATGAGTCGGATGCCCGCGAACTGCTCGGTCGCATCCTTCGGCACCACGGCGCCCACGTGGAGATCGCCGGCTCGACAGACGAAGCGCTCGACGTCCTGGAACGGTACGATCCGCACGTTCTGCTCAGCGACATCGCCATGCCGGGCCGGGATGGATACGAACTGATCGAGACGCTCCGCCGGCGCACCGATCTGCCCAGCAGTGATCGGCCGGCGATCGCCTTGACCGCCCATGCCGAGCCGGGGCATCGACAGCGGACGCTGCAGTCCGGCTTTCAGCTTCACGTCGCCAAGCCGGTCGCCCCGCACCATCTCGTGCAAGCCATTGGCCAGGTCGCGCGGCGCGGAGGCATTCGCGACCGTTGACATTGATCCTTGAATGGTCGCATGAACCCCAAGTCGTCCGGTGCCACGGCTTGTCCCGAAGGGCAAGCCGCGCACTTGCCGACGATCGCACGGCTTGCCGCTTCGCGGTCAAGCCGTGGCACCCTGAGGACGGCCCATCCGGGTGAAGTCGAACATTCAATGGTCGACAAGGTGCATCACCAGGCCATGCGCATGGCCCGGCACGTCGATCGATGTGGTGGCGCCCTCCTCCGCGTCGATCACCTGCTCCTCGGGCACCGCGGGCTCATCCGCGTGCGGCTGATGCCACGAAAGCCGCCACCGGCCCGCCGGCAGATGCAGGCCCAGGCGTGTCGCATCGCGCCGGCCCACAAGGTGAACGACGTACTCCCGCCCTTCGTCGCCGAGCACGTTGATGTGCTCATGCTCGGACGCGATCAGCTCCGGCATGGGCTGCATCCGCTTGAAGCCGACGCCCGCGACGAACTGCGCCAGGCGCTCGGCGGCCGCATACTGGAACTCGGGGATGGC
The DNA here is from genome assembly GCA_007119405.1 of Phycisphaeraceae bacterium. The sequence goes on along the minus strand of SKPT01000055.1, from coordinate 612 downwards.
CTGGAAGTCGACTCGGCCGAAGGGCCGGTGAAACCGCGCCGTCGCCGCGCCGCCGGCGAAGCGCGACCAGAGCACGGTGATCGCTTCGTCGCCGGTGTTGGTGTAATCCTTGGAGACCACCAGCGGCTTGACCCGGCCGCGCTCCGCCATCGCCTGCTGGTATTGACGGATGCGCCCGGCGCCGTCGATCGCCTGGCCGATGACGTCCCCGCCGAACTCGTGGCGGGACACCGCCTGGGCGATGTCGACGTAGCCGTAGCGATCGTCGACCGCGAGCGTGGCCGGGTTCAGCTCCGCATCCCACTCGCCCCGGCCGTCGCGCCGGTTCGTCGAGGGCATGTCCCCGATCAGCCGCCGCTTCGGCAGCCGCGCCGCCAGGTACTCGGCCCAGTACCGGCTCCACGCCAGCGGCGCCCGGCTCTCGTTGGCCACGTTCCAGATCACGTTGGGGTACCCGCCGGCGATGTCGATCAGGTGGTCCGCGTAGCGCTGCTGCAACGCGAGCACCGCCGGGATGTCGTCATGCTCGGGCAACGTGCGGTAGAAGGGGGCCACGCAGGCGCTGGTCGTCGCGGGCAGCACGTCGGCGTCGTAGTTGACGTTGTTGTTGGG
>SKPT01000503.1 GCA_007119405.1 Phycisphaeraceae bacterium | reverse complement strand
TCGCCAAGACGAAGGAGTCGAAGATCCGCGGCTACAAGCCGGGGCGTTTCAGCTTCAACGTCAAGGGTGGCCGTTGCGAGGCGTGCCAGGGCCAGGGCACGAAGAAGATCGAGATGCACTTTCTGCCGGATGTCTACGTCCAGTGCGAGCTGTGCAAGGGCAAGCGCTACAACCGCGAGACGCTGGAGATCACCTACCGCGGCAGGAACATCTCCGACGTGCTGAACATGACCGTGGAGGAGGCGCTGGAATTCTTCGACAACTTCGCCGACATCAAGCGGCTGCTGACGGCGCTCAACGACGTGGGGCTGAGCTATGTTGAGCTTGGCCAGGCGTCGACGACGCTCTCCGGCGGCGAGGCGCAGCGGGTGAAGCTGGCGACGGAGCTGGGCAAGCGCTCGCATGGGCAGACGCTTTACATTCTGGATGAGCCGACGACGGGGTTGCACTTTGCCGACGTGGAGCGTCTGCTGGAGGTGCTGCATCGTCTGGCGGACGCGGGTAACACGGTGGTGATCATCGAGCATCACCTGGACGTGATGCGGTCGGCGGACTGGATCATTGATCTTGGGCCCGAGGGCGGGGCGCGCGGCGGGGAGGTGGTGGCGACGGGCACGCCGGAGCAGATCGCGGCGTGCAAGGCGTCGTACACGGGGCAGTTTCTGCGCAAGCATCTCAAGCGCGTGGCGGCGGTGGCGTGAGGGTGGGTGGCGAGGCAAAGGGTATGAAGCCGCGACCGTTGGTCGCGGGGCGGCGGCGTGCGGTGCTCGAAGGCGGGGCGCGCGAACGGGGCGTGGGTGGCCGGCGGTGTGGGGATCGCGGTCGGGAGGCGGCGGGTGGCGAGGGGGTGTCTGGGTGTTTCGGTCGACCCGCGCCGATGTCCCGCGACCAGCGGTCGCGGCTTTGTGTGGTTCGGTGCGCAGGCTTGACGAATGGTCACGCACGATCGTGGCCTTGGCGAGAGGACTCGCCAAGACCACGGCGCCCGGCACCCGGCGCTTTGTCGGCTTTCCGCGTCAGGCGTTGCGCAGGATCTTTTCCATGGCCTTGCCCTTGGCAAGCTCATCGATGAGCTTGTCCAGATAGCGGATCTCGCGCATCGTGGTTTCCTCGATGTCTTCCACGCGGACGCCGCAGACCACGCCTTTGATGAGGGTTCGCGAGGGGTTCATCTGTGGCGCTTTTTCGAAGAATGTTTCAAAGTCGACCTGGGCATTGATCTGCGCGTTGAGCTTCTGCTGGGTGTATCCCGTCAGCCAGCGGATGATCTGGTCGACTTGGGCTTTTGTGCGCCTTTTTCTCTCGGCTTTGGCGACATAATGGGGGTAGACGCTGGCGAAGCTCATGGCGTAGATTTTGGGCCTGGGCATCGATGTGCTCCCGCGGATCAGTGGACGCGAGCGTTGTCAGCCTCGCCAGCGGGCGCCTGCTGTGGGTCATGCTCGAACGCCAGGCCCTGCGGGAATGTTTCGCGGGCCTCGTACCCGATCGCGCGCCGTGCCGGCCCGGGATCGAGCACGGGCGGGTCGGCCTTGCTCGCGGCGTAGAGCACTTCGTAGCCGACGTTCTTGGCCTCGACGCACAGGCGGAAGAAGCGGCCGGCGTCGTTGCGGCTGAGGTAGATGCGCCGGGCCACGTCGCTCTTGGCGATGCGGTCGACCATCTCGGCCTTGCGCGGCAGCCAGCCGATGCGCACGGCGATCACCGACAGGCCGTGGCGGGCGTGATACATCCTGCCCCACTGCTCGGCGAGGATCTTGGTCACGGCGTAGTGGTTGCGCGGGGCGGTCACGTCCACGCCGACGGGCTCGGGCCGGTCCTCGGCGTGCACCAGGCCGGTCACCGCCTGGACGCTGCTGGCGAGCACGACGCGTCGCGCCGCGTGCTCGCGGGCGGCCTCGAGCACGCGGTAGACCCCCACGACGTTGGGTTCGAGCAGCCGCTGCATGAATGGGGCGTCGTCGGGCTGGGCGGCCAGGTGCACGACGCTGTCCATCGACGCCATCGCCGCGTCCACCGTCGCGGCGTCGGCGATGTTGCCGGTGACCGCCTCGTCGACGTGGGCGGGCTCGGCGAGATCCAGCCCGCGCACGAAGTGGCCCGCGTGGCGCAGCGCCTGGCACGTGATCTGCCCGATCGCCCCCGCCGCTCCGGTGACCAGCACCCGGTGGGCCATGTCTTGCTCCCTCGTGGCCATCGCGGACCATTGTAGAACATGGTCCGCCTTCGGTTGACCGCCGCCGCGACGATGCCCGGGAGGCGAACGGCGCACGGCGGGGGTGGACATCAAGAAGGCGGCGGGGGCATGGGGAGGGATGCCACACAGCATCGCGCAGTCTGCTGTGTGCCGAACGTCGTCGGGCGCTCGCACACAGCACCCTTCGGGATGCTGTGTGGCACCCAACCCACGGCATCACCCAACCCACGGCATCACGCGTCTGCTGCAAATCTGAGGTCCGCCTCGCGGGGGTGCCAGGGCGCTGGCACTGCCGGCGGCCGGGGCGTGTTAGGCTCCGTCCGAAAATCGCAGGAGTGGGGGTGCCAGGGCTTGTCCCGAAGGGCAAGCCGTGTCTCCGTCGGCCGTCACACGGCTTGCCGCTTCGCGGTCAAGCCGTGGCACCCACTTTTCGGACGGAGCCTGGGATTCTGGCCGGATCGGTCGCCGAGCCTTCCGCGGGGTGGCGGGTCGGGTCGGATTCAAGGGTGGCAGGGGTTCGGCGTGGCGGGGGGTGATGGAGGTGTCGCATGATCCTGCGTGTCGGCCCGTTCAACTACCGGGTGCACTTCGTCCAGGGCTACATCGACCACGAGGGCCAGCCCTGCCTGGGCCTGTGCGACAACGACAGCCACGAGCTGTTCATCTCCACCGTGCCGGGCCTGGCCCAGCAGATCCAGGTCATCGGCCACGAATACCTCGAGGCGTGGCTCTATCACTTCGGCGCCAACGTCAAGGACAAGGAGGACTACTGCGACCTTTTCGGCCTGGCGATGGCGCAGTTCGTGCTGGACCTGACGCATCAGCTCCAACAGTTCGCGCAGGCAGACACGGCCGCGGGCGCCGGCGGTGCCGCTGTTGCAGCGGAGGTCGAGCGTGGGGCGGTGGCCCCGGGC
>SKPT01000126.1 GCA_007119405.1 Phycisphaeraceae bacterium | reverse complement strand
CAGGAGCATCGTTCGCATGGGCAGGCCGCCTTATCGAATCGAGCTCTCGACCACCATCTCCGGTGTCGAGTTCGATGAGTGCTATGCCCGGGCGGCCTCGGGCATCGTCGCCGAAGTGCCGGTAAGGTTCCTCAGCCTTGCCGACCTGCGCAAAAACAAGCTCGCCAGCGGCCGGCCCAAAGACCTCGCCGACCTGGACCAGCTCCCGGACCCCGACGCATGAGCCACGACACCCTCTTCCCCACCCTGCCCTACAAGCTCAAGCCGCGCGCCGACGCCGCCACGCGCGACATCCAGCTTCAGCAGTTCGTCAACCACGCCACCTACTCCAAGGACACCACCCGGCGCCAGGTCGTCCCCGTGGCCTTCGGCGACAACGCCGACGCCGCCCGCACCATGGCCGGGCAGATCAAGCAGCACACGCTCGACCATCTCGACCACTACCTCGAGCAGTTCATCGACAACGCTGCCGCCGCGGGCGCGCAGGTCCACTTCGCCCGCGACGGCGAGCAGGCCAACCACATCGCCGTCGCCATCGCCCAGGCCAACGGCTGCAAGCTCTGCGTCAAGAGCAAGTCGATGGTCACGGAAGAGACGGGCCTCCTGCCGGCGCTTGAGGGCATCGGCTGCGAAACCATCGAAACCGACCTTGGCGAGTTCATCCTTCAGATCGACGGGGAAGCGCCCAGCCACATCGTCACGCCCATGATCCACAAGGATCGCACCGCCGTCGCCCGCGCCTTTCAACGCGAGCTGGGCGCCCCCTACACCGAGGACGCCGCGGAGCTCACCCGGATCGCCCGCGAATACCTGCGTGAAAAGTACCGCCACGCGGATCTCGGCATCTCCGGCGGGAATTTCCTCGTCGCCGAGTCCGGCTCCGTCGTCCTCTGCACCAACGAAGGCAACGGCCGCTTCTGCACCAGCGCCCCGCGCGTCCACGTCGCGTTCGTGGGCATCGAGAAGCTCGTGCCCCGACACGATCACCTGGCCGTGCTGCTCAAGCTTCTCGCCCGCTCCAGCACCGGCCAGCCGCTGACCTGCTACACCCACACCATCACCGGGCCGCGCCGCGACGCCGACCCCGACGGCCCCGACGAGGTCCACGTCGTGCTCGTGGACAACGGCCGCAGCAAGGTCCTCGATGAATCCACGCGCGAGATGCTCCGCTGCATCCGCTGCGGCGCCTGCCTCAACGCCTGCCCGGTCTACCGCAAGATCGGCGGCCACAGCTACGGGGCCGTCTACTCCGGGCCCATCGGCGCCATCCTCACGCCCATGCTCAAGGGCCCGGAAAACTACAAGGACCTGCCGCACGCCTCCAGCCTCTGCGGCGCGTGCTATGAAGCGTGCCCGGTCAAGATCAACATCCCCAAGTACCTCGTCGAGCATCGCCGGCGCGGCGTCGAGGAGCAGCCGCGCCTCGCCCCGCTCGCCGAGCGCGTGATCATGCGCACCTGGGCCAGGAGCCTGCAATACCCCGCGACGTATCGCCTGGCGAACCTCGGCCAGCGCGTCGGCGCGCGCCTGTTGGCGCGGGTGACCGTGGGCGTGGGCAAGGGCGACGTTTACAGCGCCCGCGGCTGGCTCCGCCGCGCCCCCGGCCCGCTCGCCGGCTGGACGCAGATCCGCGACCTGCCCACGCCCACGAGGCGCAACTTCCGGCACTGGTGGCGAAAGCATCACCAACCCGCGCCCCCGGCCGCGAACGTCAACCACACAGCCCCGGACGCCGCCACGCAATCACCAGTGCGGTAGCCGTCGGCCTTGGCCGACGCGGCGCCGCCCGCGCCCAGGACCTGCCCATGTCCATGAACACCCAACCCGGCGAAGACCGCAACACCTTCATGCAGCGCATCCGCGACGCGCTCGGCCGCGACGCGACCCCCGCCGCCGCCGCCCCGGCCGACCCCGCGCCCGATGTTGACGAGTCGCTGATCCGCCTCGCCCACGTCGGCGACGACCTGCCGGCCCTCTTCGCCCGCAACGTCGAGGCGGTGGGCATGCGCGTCCACCGCTCCAGCCGCGACGAAGCCGGCCAGTGCCTGGTCACGCTCCTGCGCGAACACGAGGCCAAGCGCCTCGGCCTCAACGCCGGCGAGCTCGAGCAAGCGCTCAACCTTCCCGCTCAGCTCACGCACGCCGGCTTCGAAATCGTTGACTGGCGCGCCCGTCCTGGCGACGGTGGCGGTGGCATGGGCCTCGACGCGCAGTTCGACCTCGACGCCGGCGTCACCGACGTCCACGCCGCCATCGCCGAGGCCGGCACCCTCGTCTGCTGCTCCGACGCCGAGCATTCGCGTGGTCTGAGCCTGGTGCCGCTGCACCACGTCGCCCTCGTCCGCCGCGACGACCTGCTGCCGGACATGCTCGACTACTGGCGGCGCCTCGCCGGCCGACGCCCCGCCCAGCGCCCGGCCTCGACCGTCTTCATCACCGGCCCGAGCAAGACCGCCGACATCGAAGGTGAGCTCATCACCGGCGTCCACGGCCCGGGCAGCGTCGACATCATCCTGCTCGACGACGCCTGAGCCGGTTTCCGATACGCCGCCGGCTGTCTGCCGCGACCATCAAAAAGTCTGGAAATTCGCCGAACGCCCTCGGCCCGGCGTGCGGTAGGACCGCTGCGTCGCCGTCCGCAGTGGCGGCCTTCCCGCGACCCGATTCCCCCGGAGGATTCCATGACCGGCATGCGCACGCTTGGCACGTTCATCGCCACCACGGGCCTGGCCGTCGTTCTCACCCTCGTCGGCTGCCAGGGCGATCCCCAGCCGATGCGCCATCACGACCCGGCCGCGCCGCAGCAACAGCAGCCTGCCCAGCCCCCCGCCCAGCAGGCGCCGGCGCAGCCCCGGCAGGGCCAGTGGCCCCAGCAAGACGGCGCCCGCTGACCGGCGTCGATCGTCGCTGACCGTCATGCATCCGGGACCGGCGTCGTCCCCCGGTTGCCCCATTTCGCACGCGCGATGTCTCGCTCCCGCCGGGCACCAAGCTAGTGGTCCCCGCCAAACAGTCTATGCCTTATTCAGCGCCGTCCGCGCCCGCTTGACCTTGGCCAGGATGTCGTTGGCCGACGCGGTCCAGACGAACGGCTTGGGCGCCTCGTTGTGCTG
>SKPT01000041.1 GCA_007119405.1 Phycisphaeraceae bacterium | reverse complement strand
CGCACGTGGTAAATCGTGCTCCGCGCCCCGTGACCGAGGGTGGCAACGATTTCGTAGCCCGCGATCTCGTGGAGTTCACTCATAGGGTCGGCTGGCGCACCCACCCTCGAGGCCGCTGACGCGGGATCTGCGACGGGTCGCCTCTTTTCTGCACACCAACTTGTTCCCGGATAACGAATAAAGTATGCCTCTGACTTTACCGCGATTCCGGCCGGGACACAACCGCGCCCACTGATCTGGAGGATCGGCGTTTCCGGGCCGGCTCTTGACAGCCTCCTAACCCCGGATGTGAGCAAGATCAAGGCCAGGACGCGGGTCGTTGCGGTGTATCGGATTCCATTTGTCCATGCCCGGGCCGCCGATCCCCGGGGCGGTGGCCCGGCCCCCGACGCGATGTGTCGCCTCGCCCGGCGGTGGTTTCACCCATCCGCTCAGCAGGCGGTGAAAAAGCGGTGATCGGTCCCCCCGGGGGCGATGCGCACCTGCACGGGGCGCAGGCATCGGGGGCAGCGGCCCTCGTAGGCGGTGCCGCGGGCGTTGCGGTAGATGCGGCTGTAGGCCGAGCAGCACTCCCACCGCACGGCGATCCACGGCCGGCCGCGCAGGCCGGCGTCGGCCTGGGCCCGGGGTGGACGCAGGCCGGTGATGTCGATGATGTCCCGGCGGGGCTTGGGCATGGGGCGGTGGGCACCAAGTGGCGGGTGGGGCGGAGAGCTTCGCGAAGCGGCAGGCCGCGTGTAACATTCGTCGGACATGGCCAAGCTCAAGCTTGATCTGCACGATGTCTACAACGACTCGCGGTCGATCGACGCGGCGTTGGCCCGCGTGCTGGACGAGGCGGAGGATCGCAAGATCCCGTTGATCGAGATCATTCCCGGCAAGGGCAGCGGGCAGCTCAAGAAGCGTGTGCTGCGATTTCTGGAGCGCAAGGACGTGAAGCAGCGCTACCACCGCCTGGAGAAGGACAGCCGCAACTTCGGCCGGCTGTTTGTGCACCTCCGGCACAAGTGAGGCAGGGGCCAGGGGATCGCGGACAGGGCTTGGGACGGCTTGCCGCCTCAGATGGCTTGGGCGAGAAGGGTGTCGAGGCCGCCGCGCTGGAGCAGGCGCACGAGGGTGTCGAGCTCCCGGCGCTGCGGGTCGGTGAGGCGTTGGCAGAGCTCGGCGAGGGTGCGGGCGAGCTCGGGGGTGGGCTCGCCGGGCGGGGCGCTCTGGATGACCTGCACCAGCGGCAGTGGCCTGGCGACATACTGGCGGGCGTGGGCGCGGTCGAGCAGGCCGGTGGCGTCGGTGACGTGGTGCAGTTGGTCGGCGGTGAACGCGGCACGGAGGAGGTCGGGGCCGTCGTGGGCGAGCATGGAGGGGCTGAGGCGGGCCAGGGCCTGGATCGACCCGGCGGCGCGCGGGCGGAGGAAGTCGGCGAGGTAGATCCGCCCGCCGCGGGACAGCATGCGGCGCCCGTGCACCATCGCGCGGCGGAGGTCGCGCGTCGCCGACAGCCGGTGCAGGGCGAAGCTGGAGGCGATGACATCGAAGGCGTCGTCGGCGAAGCGGTCGAGCGCGCTGATCTCCGCCAGAAACCAGCGGATGTTGCTCACGCCGGCGGCCCGGGCCGCGTGACGGGCGGCGTCGAGGGCCTCGGGCTGGGCGTCGACGCCGACGAAGCTCGCGTCGGGGTGGACCTGCGCCAGCGCGATCAGCGGGGCGCCGCAGCCGCAGCCGAGCTCCAGCACGCGATCACCGGGCTGGATGAGCGAGCCGGCCTGGGCGACGTGCAGCACCTGGCCCGGGGTCATGGCCTGGCCGAGCGGCGCCCGCACCGTCCCGGGCAGGCGGGGCTGGGCGCGGCGATGCAAGGCTTCGGCAATGAGAATCCGCCCGACCGTCCATGCAGCAACCATCAATGCCTCCGGTTCTTGTCCCGCTCAGCGCTTCAGCCGCAGAAACTCGCCGATGTCCGACGCCTCGAGCTCATCGCCGGGGAAGCGGTAGCGTTGGGCGAAGGCGTCGGGCCCGAGCGCGTGCTGCTCGAAGAAGGCGATGCCGCGCCGGCGCGGGGTCTCGGAGAAGCGAGCGGCCAGGTCCATTTTCATGAGCACGACGGGGTTGTCGTTGACGATGCTGTAGCGCTTCTCTTCGCCGCAGACCTCGAAGCCGAGGAAGCGACTGTAGAACGGGGCGTGGCGCGGATGCACGCCGATCATCAGGTCGTCGGCGCCGCCGTGCATGGAGAAGAAGACGACGTAGCGCATGAGCTCGAAGAGGCTGTCGGCGGAGCGGGTGAGCTTGGCGCGGCGGTCGGCGAAGAGGCCGGCCTCGGCGAGGCGGCGTCCGGCGTTGCGGCGGTCGGCGAGCTGCTCGCCGTAGGCGCTGTCCAGCGGCAGGCCGCGCTCGCTGTCGAGGTAGGCGCTGAGCGTGGAGACGGCGACGGGGCCGATGCGGCCGATCACGACCATGGTGTGGGGTCCGACGACCAGGGGCTGGGTGTGGATGGAGGTGGGGTTGGGGGCGATGAGCCCGGTGCGCAGGTAGGCGCGGTAGACGAGTCGCCACGCGGCTTCGACGTCGTCGAGGCTGTCGGCGACGGTGTAGCTCAGCCCCGTACCCGAGCCTGCGCCGGGCTCGGTGTCCGGCCCCGGCGGGGCGGTGAACGACTTGGATGCAACCATTGCCAGCGACTCCCATGGCCGCCCCGCCATGCGACCATCGAGAGGTTTCGGCTGAATGTCGCGAGTGATCCACAAAGGTCGGCCAGGCGGAGGGCGATTGCCCGTCGGCCCGGCCGCTGGCGACGGTGCAACCGGCACAATCGGAGGCAGTCGGCCGGGTCATAACGCCTTTGCCTGTTCTGCCGCCGGTGAACCGCCGATTCACGGAGGGGGGGCTGATGCGAGGAGTGAACATGCGCGCCGTGGAGGACAACAGCACAAGGGAGCCGGTCTTCGCCGCCCTGCGTCACCTGGGCGCGGTGGGCCTGGCGGTGCACGTGGATGAGCCGACGCGTCAGCGCTTCGGTCGCAGCTCGGGGCCGGACGGGGAGGCTCGGGTGCCGGTGGCGGTGATTCGGCCGCGCTGCACGGAGCACGTGCAGGCGGCGGTGCAGATTGCGCGGCAGGTG
>SKPT01000241.1 GCA_007119405.1 Phycisphaeraceae bacterium | reverse complement strand
CCTGGCCGTCATCGCCCTGCTCGCCTCGGGCCTGTTCCTGACCCTGGCCGTCGGCGCCAACCGTCAGGTGCCGCCGCGCGATTCGCGCCCCGTCGACGGGCCGACCGGCGGCTATCAGCTCATGGTCAGCCTGACCCAGCCGCTGCCGCATCGACTCAACGAGAGGCCTGACGGCAGCGCGGACCCGGCCTGGGGCGACAGCGAGGTGCTGGCGATGCGGCTGACCGACGGCCCCGAAGCCGCCTGCGACAACCTCAACCGCCCCGCCCAGCCGCGGCTGGCGGGCGTGGAGGCGGCAGACATTGGCCTGCTGGCTGAGCGTGAAGCGTTTCGCTTTTTGACGGTGGCGCCGGGCCTGCCACGGGACCGCAACCCGTGGAAGCTGCTCGAGGCCGACCTGGGCCCGGACGTGGTGCCGGCGATCGCGGACCAGCCCACCGTCGTCTGGGCCCTGGGGATGAGGCCCGGCCAGCGCCTGGCGTACACCGACGAGCAGGGGCGCAGCTTTGAGGTGAAGATCGTGGCCATGCTCGAGGCGTCGGTGCTTCAGGGCGTGTTGCTGGTTGATGCCCACAGGCTGCTCGAGCGCTACCCGCATATCGAGGGTTACCGCCAGTTCCTCGTTCGCTCGCACGCGCCCGAGGCGGTGGCGGGTCGGGTCGGGCGCCTCCATGGCGATCGCGGCCCCACCGTGGTGCCCACCATCGAGCTGCTGGGCAGGTTCCAGGCGTTGGAGAACACGTACCTCTCGATCTTCCTCGTGCTCGGGGCCCTGGGCCTGGCGCTGGGCAGCGTCGGGCTGGGCGTGGTGGTGCTACGGCAGGTCATGGATCGCCGCGGTGAGCTGGCCCTGCTGCGCGCGGTGGGGTTCAGCCGCGGGCGTCTCGTCGCGAGCCTGATGCTCGAGCACCTGGCTTTGGCGGGGGTGGGCCTGGCGGCCGGGGTTGCCGCCACCGCCGTGGCGCTCGGAGCCATGCCCAGGCAGGCTCTGGACGTGCCCTGGCCGTCGCTTGCCGGTGTGCTGATGCTGCTGGTGATGAGCCTCGTCGCATGGACCGCGCTGTCGGCCTGGTGGGCGACGCATGGCTCGCTGCTCGAGGGTTTGCGCCAGGAGTAGCCGTCAGTCACGGCTGTCGGCGAATTCCAGCGCCTGGAGCATCCGATGCGGGGCGCGGTGGGGGTCGACTGCCAGGTCGATCGTGAACCGGTCGCCGGTGTTTGAAAGCGTATGCACCCGGCCGTCGGCATAGAGGACGTTGACGTCCCGCCGCCGATGGTTCGTTCGCGTGAAGATGCCGAAGGGGTTGAACTGCGGCGGCGCGAGCAGGTTGCCGTCCATCACCAGGGCGCGGATGGGCCTGCCCTGACGGTTCATGCCCAGGTCCGCGAGTCGAATATGCCCTGTGTCCGGCGGATAGCTGAATTCGACCACAGAGCCGTGCCGGTAGAAGTAGCTTCCCTGGACCTGTCGGCGGCCGATGGCCTCGATCTCCTGCTCGGTCATGATCGGCTGGTCGTTGGCGGGGCAGAACAGCGCATGGGAATGCTGAGCCAGGTAAGGCTCCAGCAGCAGCCCCAGCCCCACCGGCTGGCCGGTGTGCAGACTCACCAGGTTGGTGACATGGCCGGTGTAGAGGTAGAGGTTGGTAATGGTCACCGGGGGCGCGGTGGGCCCGAAGGGGATGGTTCCGCGATGATCGTGGGCGTGGTTGTGGATGGCGATGCCGAGTTGGCGCTGCTGGGCCATGCAGGTCGTTCGCATGGCGCTGTGGCGTGCCTGGGCGAGCATGGGCACGAGCAGGCTCATCAGCACTGCGATGAGGCTAAGGCTCACCAGCAGTTCAACGAGGCTCAGCCCGGGATGTCGCCGTGGCACGCGGGGCATGTCGGTTCAGTCCGGTTGCCTAAGCCGTGCGCGTCTCAGCAGGCCCGTCGCCAGCAATGCCAGCAGCGCGGCCGCGGAGGAGGGCTCGGGAATCTGCACCACCCGGACATGGTCAACATTCCAGAAGCCGCTGAGCCCGTGCGCGGGCGTGATGTCGATGACGATCGGCTCGTCCAGCCACGGGTCGGACGCCTTGACCAGGGGCGTGCTGAGCTCGAAGTCCAGCACCCGGTTCTGCTCGAGTTGTGTGCTGAGCACCTCGGCAGCAGCCACCTCCAGGCGCTGACCATCCTGCTCCCAGGCCAGGCGGAAGCGCAGCACGGCTGGCGGCGCGTCGGGGTCCGGGTCATGCGGGTTGTCGGTACGCGGATCCCGGCCCGCCAGCGCGCTGGCGGGCGCGACACCGATCGTCAAGCGATACAGCATCCCCTGCTCGTAGGGGCGGCTCAGACTCTGGTGCAGTCCAATCGGCGGCTGACCCGGCTCAAGGTTGGACGGATCCTGGGCGCCGATGAACGCCATCTGTCGGCCGTCGACCCCGTCGATGTGGGTCGGATCGTCCACCGGCTGGTTGAGGAACACCCCCGTGTCCAGCATGCCCGACTGGCCCAATTCGGGGATCGAGTACGTCGGGCCCGACCTGACCCAGGCGTCGATCTCCGGCAGGGCGAAGAAGGGTGAGGCGCCCGCGTCGGGGCTCTCAAACGAGCCGTTGGCCACCGGGATGATCCCGGCTTGAACCGGGCCAGGCCCCGCCGCGAGCGTCAACATCATCGCGGCAACCGCCCCTGCCCATGTCACCAGCGTGTCGCGCACCATCATCACTCCTCCCGCCGGCGAACAGGTCCGAGGTGACGGCCCTGCTGTCACCGGGGTTTCACCTCGGCCGGCGTCAAAGCCACCGCGTCGCCCGGGCGAGCAGGCGGCAATAGCGCACGTAGTTGGGCCAGGAGACGTCGCTGGGCACACCATGGTCGCAGCCGGGGATGTAGCCGCCGGCGTCGATGGCGGGTTGCAGCCGCTCGATCTCCCGGTCGATCGCCTCGCCGCCGGCGGCGAGGCAGCGCTTGTCCACGCCGCCGCGATAGGCCATGCGCGTCTCGTGCTGCTGGCGCAGCGCGGGCAGGTCGTTGCCGGCGGCGACTTCCATCGGCGAGGTGGTGTTGAAGCCCGCGTCGATCCAGAGGGGGATCAGGTCCGCGACGCAGCCGTCGGAATCGACCTCCAGCACGG
>SKPT01000511.1 GCA_007119405.1 Phycisphaeraceae bacterium | reverse complement strand
GGCACTTCGCTGCCTATGTTCAGTGACACGACGTCGTAGGGGATGGACTGTCCGAGCGCGGTGACGACGACGCGCTGGTCGGTGTCGAGCGCGACGACGCGATCGCGGATGTACGTCCCGCCGCGTCGCTCGATCAGGGGTGCCGGGTCGATCCGATCTTCGTCGCAGGGATACTGGCCGGCGAGCATCCCGGTCGCCATTCCGGAATACCAGAACGGGCCGGGGTCGATGAGCACGACATGCGCCTGGTGACGGGCGAACTCGGCGACGTGCTGGATAACGTGCAGGTGCGCATGGCCGGCGCCGACGAGCACGACCTGCCTGGCGCGGGTGGTCATGGTTCGATCATAGCCGGGGATGTGGGGACCCGGCTCGGGCGGCGACGCCCCTACGTACCCAGCCCGACCATGCGGCCGAGGATGCTGAGCTTTTCGCGCAGCGACTGCTCGGGCGGATCGCTGCCGTTGTGGGTCAGCACGAGCAGGGTTCGGTCGTCGGCGTCGTGCTCGAGGGCGTCGCGGGCGTGGCGGTAGATACGCTGGGGCGTCACGGCCTGGCCGGGGGGCTGGCTGAGGCGCGCCAGCTCGTGGTGGAAGCGGGCGAAGCTGCCGCGATGAGGCTCATCGTCCGGGTGTGCCAGGCTGGCTTCGGAGATGCCGTCGCTGAGCATGAGGATGACGTCGTTGGGCACGAGCTGGAGGGTGAACTGGTGGTAGGCGGTGCCGGGGACGACGCCCAGGGGCAGGTTGGCGGCCTCGGTGTGGGGCGACCGCGGATCGAGCACGCACCAGCGCGCCTCGTCGGCGCTGTAGTGCAGCGGGGGCGGGTGGCCGGCGTTGCAGATGGTGATCTCGTCGCTGTCGGGGTGGTAGGTCGCCAGCAGGGCGGTGGCGAAGCGGCCGGTGTCGCTGGTGTAGGCGCTGAACTCGCGGCTGAGCGCCTGGGCGAGGCGGGTCTGGTCGGGCTTGTTGATGTGCTTGGCCATGAGCTTGCGCAGGCGTCGGGCCAGCGGGGCGACGCCCTGGCCGTGGCCGGCGACGTCGGCGAGCATGAAGCGCGAGGTCTTGGCGCAGGCGCACATGGAGACGAGGTAGATGTCGCCGCCTTCGGGCTCGTGATGCCAGGTGCGCGAGCGGATCGAGACGTCCAGGCCGGTGACGGCGACGTCGGCTTCGACGCTGTGATTGCCGCCCCAGACGTCGAGGCATTGGAGGCTATTCGTCGCCTGGTCCTGTGCGGGCGCGGACATGGGGGGCTCCGGGTGTGGCATGAGCTGACGTGTCGCGATCGGGGCGGGTGGCTGTGGGAGCGGATGGCGCGGCGCGCCATCGCGCCAGGCGTGCGGGGCTGATGCGCAGGTGCCAGGCGAGGATCATGAGCTGGTGCAGGAGCGTGGTGCGGATGGTGCCGTGGCGGAGCCAGCGGCGCGGGGAGGTCAGCACGCTGGCGCTGGCGATACGGACGCGGCCGGTGCGGCGGAGGCGGCGGATGAACTCGTAGTCTTCCATGACGGGCAGATCGCGGTAGCCGGCGAGCCGCTGAAACGTGGTGCGGCGGAGGAAGATGGCCTGGTCGCCATAGGGCAGGCGTCGCCATCGTGAGCGGAAGTTGGCGCCGGCTTCGATGGCGCGGAGGGTGAGGCGCGCGTCGGTGAAGCCGAGGCGGAACGCTCCGCCGATGACGCCGGGCTGCTGCATCGCGCGCTGCACGTGCTCGCGCCAGGCGAAGGGCAGGCGGGTGTCGGCGTGGAGGAACAGCAAAAGATCGCCGCGGGCGTGGGCACCGCCGGCGTTCATCTGGCGTGCGCGGCCGGGGTCGCTGACGATGACGCGGGCGGCGTGGGCGCGGGCGATGTCGGGCGTGGCGTCGCTGCTGCCGGCGTCGACGAGGATGAGCTCGGTGTCGGCGGCGGCGGCGATGCTCGCGAGCGTGTCGTTGAGGGTGCCGGCTTCGTTGAGCGCGGGGATGATGAGGGTGTAGCGCGGCGTGCGAGGCTGCGGCGTGATGCGCTGCCAGGCGGGCAGGTCGGCGGGCTCGTCGACGTCGTCCAGCGTGGGCAGCGTGGCGAGGCTGAGGCCGAGCTGGTCGATGCGCTGGCGGGTCTGGGCGAGGACGCGGTCGGTGCTCCAGTCGATGTCGTCGAACAGCCCGGCGTGTGGCCGGCGCATGCCGATGAGGTAGTAGCCGCCGTCGCTGGCTGGGCCGAGCACGACATCGTGGTCTTGCAGCGCGTCGAAGGCGTGGGCGATGGTGGCGGTGTCGAGCTGCGGGCAGTCGGTGCCGATGGCGATGACGGCGTCGCAGGCGTCGTCGTGGCCATGCTGGAAGGCGTGGATGAGGCGGTCGCCGAGGTCGCCGGTGCCCTGGTCGACGTAGCTCAGGTCGTCGCCGAAGGCCTGGCCCATGCGTGTCGCGTCGCCGCCAGCGTAGCGGACCTCGACGTGTCGCCCCGCGAGGCGGGCCCATTGGCGGGCAACGTTCAGTGTGTGATGGTTCATCTGCCGCTGAAGGTCGGCGGCCCCTTGCTCGCCCAGGGCCGGGATAAGCCGCGTCTTGGTGGTGCCGGGCTCGGGGTAACGGGCGAAGACGATGAGGCGCTGGCGCTGGAAGGGTGCGTCGTAGCGCGGCAGGGCTTCGCGGGCGATGGTGGTGAGGATCTTCGTGCCGGCTCCGATGACGCCGCGCACGGTGCCGGAGATCTTGGACTTGCCGATGCGCTGGCGGTAGGCGACCGGCGCTTCGACGACGCGCATGCGCTGCTTGAGCGCCCGGGCCTGCATCTGCACCGTCCAGCCGAAGCCCAGGTCGTCCATGCGCAGGGCTTGCAGGGCATCGAAGCGGATCGCGCGGAAGGGGCCCAGGTCGCTGCACGGCTGGCCCCAGAGGCGGCGCAGCAGGAAGCTGGCCAGCGCGTTGCCGGTGCGCTGCGGCCAGGTCAGGGCGCCCTTTTGAGCGCGCTCGACGGTGCGCGAGCCGATGACCAGCTCGGCGCGTCCGGCGACGATCGGCTCGATGAGGCGGTCCATCTGGGCGGGGAAGTCGCTGTGGTCGGCGTCGAGGAAGACGACGATGTCGGGGTCATCCAGCGCCGCCAGGGCGCGCAGGCAGGCCGCGCCGTAGCCG
>SKPT01000260.1 GCA_007119405.1 Phycisphaeraceae bacterium | reverse complement strand
GAACAGCGATGGCGGCGCGTGGCTGCCACCGGCCGCGTCGCCGCGACACGTGCCAACGTGTCGCGACCCTGGCGATCCGGGCTCGCCGGCCACGATCTGCCGGATCCGATCGAGCTCAGCGACGATGCGCTCGGCAACATCGGGCGGACACGTCCCGACGGTCGAGAGATGCTCGGCATGTCGGCGCGCCGCGAACGCCAGGATCAGCACATCGCACGCGGCGAGGCGCGGATCGTCGCTGAACGGCAACGGCGCGTCACCGACTCGGTAGGTCGGCCGGTGATCGGCCTCGTCGTTCGACGTGGCGTAGCGGCGCACCGGCGGTGGCAGTGAGCGCTCGGTTGCGCTCACCGCGTCTGAAGGTGCACGATGTGAACGTGCACCGCCTATTATCCCCTCTACGTTTTTAGCGCCTTTGTGCGCACAGCCGATAAATAGGAGTGAACGTTCAGATCGTGCACCATGAGGGGAATGCACGCTGTGCACGCTCGGTTCACGGATCGTCGTTGTGTTGGTCGCGTTCATTTGCGTTCACCTTTTCAGTCGGGGTTGCCCGGGATCGACTCCGGCCCGGCCAGCATCAGCCCACGCCAGCCCCGGGCCCGCGCCCGGCTGTCACCGACAAAGCAGTCCTCGAACCCCTTCTCCTTCACCCGCGCGTTGAACGTCCGCCCGCCCGGCACGTACTCACCGGCGTGCTTCGCCCAGCGTGAGAACGCCTCGTACAGCTCCGCCTTCGCCACCGTGCCGTACTCCGCCACCAGGCAGCACTCGTCGATGAACTGCCCCACCGGATCCGACTCGCCGCGGTAGCTGTCCGTCGCCAGCGTCACCTTCTCCGGCAGGCCCAGATCCCCGCCGCGCTGCTGCCAGTCCAGACACCCGCGCACCGCCCACGCCAGGATCCCCGGCCACTCGCGCCGCAGCTTCTCCGGCAAATGCTTGTCCTGCCGCTGCTCGGGGATCGTGACCTCGAAGGGGATCAGCCGAATCCGCCGCCACACTGCGTGCGAGGCCTCCGTGATCACCGGCTTGTTGTTGGTCACCAGCAGCGTCTTGTGCGTGCGGCGGAACTCGAAGAAGTCCTGCCGCATGAACCGGCCCTTGAGCGTCGCGTCGCCGGTGAGCTGCTTGACCAGCCCGATCCGCAACCGCCGGCCCTCGTCGGTCTCCGACGCCACCACCAGACGCCGGCCCATCAGATCCGCGATCTCGGTCGGATGCTGCTCGTGCTGCTGCGCGGTGATCAGGCTGTCGGGGGCCTTGGCCCCGTAGGCGCCGAGGATGCCCTGGAAGGTGTCGAGGAAGACGTTCTTGCCGTTGGCGCCGCTGCCGTAGAGGATCGGCAGCACCTGCACGCTGATGTCGCCAGTCAGGCAGTAGCCGCACAACCGCTGCAGCGCCGCGATCATGCCCGCGTCGCCGGCCATCACCTCGCCGAGGAACGCCTCCCACTGCGGGCACGCCGCCCGCGGGTCGTAAACCGTGGCGCACAGCCGTGTGATGAGTTGATCGCGATCGTGGGGCAGCAACTCGCCGCTGCGCAGGTCGATCACGCCGTTCTGCACACCGAGCAGCCAGTCGTGCCGGTCCCACGCGGTGTGGTGGATGGCGGTGCGGTGCCTGGCGATCTGGAGCATCTCGCTCTGCGGCCGGGCGGTCTTGTTGCAGCGCGTCGCCCACTTGATCGTCTCGTCGTCGCCGGACTCCTCCGCCTCGGCCAGCAGCGCCAACACGGTCAGCTCCGCCCGGCGCTGGGCCTCCAGCACCTCGTCCTCGCGCCAGCACGCCCCATCCCAGACGTACCACGAGCTTCGCTGCTCGCACCAGTGCACGTCCTGGCCCCACAGGTGCATGAAGCGATCGGCGTTACCCGAGGCGGTCAGCCGGAACCGGCTCACCGGCAGCTTCGGCACCTCCACCTGCCCGTCCTGCGTGCGCAGGCGCTGCGTCTGCCGCTCCGCGGGCAGCACACGCGGCTGGTGCACGCCGGCGTCGAGCCCAGAGCGGATGGTACGCTGCGCCTCGTGCCAGTCGAGCCCCGCCCGGTCGGCGGCGAGTTGAAGCTCCTGTTCCACGTCGTGGCGGTCGAGATACCCGGCGCCGATCAGCCGGCCGAGGGCGAACGCGGCCTTGTTCAGCGTGTCGTTCCGCGCCCCCTCCACCGCGTTGGCCACGGCGTGCACCTCGGCCCGCTGGATGAACGAGGCGTAGCGATTGGCCTTCTGATCGTGGCTGCGCTGGCGCTGGATGCGCTGCGTCGAAGCCTCCCGCTTCTGCTGCCGGTCGCGGTCGAGCATGTCGATGATGTGCTCCGGCAGCTCCGCGATCTCGCGCTGCCACGGCTCATGGCCCTCCAGCCACGCGTACATCTGCCCCGTCTCCGGATGCACCGAGCCGGCAAACACAACCTGCCCGCCATCACCGCGCACATCGATGTGCTCGCCCAGCCGGCCGACGGAGTTGCCGACCTGCCGATTCGTGCGGAAGTAGTAGTGCCGCCCGCCACTGCCGGTGACCGCGACGACGGTCTCGGGCAGGTCGAGGCCACTGACGTCGCCGCCGCTGTCCACGTCGATGACCACGATCCACCCGCTGGCCTCGCCGGTGCGCAGCCCCACGTTGCCCGCCTCCGCCCACGCCAGCGCCTCGTCCAGCGCCTCGCGCTCCCGGCTCTGCCAGCCCGTCTGCGTCGGCCGCTTGCCATCGAGCGCGACGAACGAGAAGCCGAGCTTCTCGTAGCACCACTGCACGTTGCCCCGGCGGTACCCGGCTGCGTCCATGCTCACTTCGGATGCCTGTTCCATGTTCATCGTCCCACTGTTTCCGGCGATCCCTCGCCGAGATACCCGCCGATCGCCCGCCACACGTCCTCCACCGACCGCGCCAGCACATAGACGCCGCCAAAGCGCTCGATCATCTGCTGATAGAACTGCTGTTCGCGCGACTGCCGGCCGTGTGGCCCCTTCACCTCGATCTCCAGCCGTGTGCCGCCGGGCAGGATGCCCGTCAGATCCGCCTGCCCGGGAAGCCCGAACGCCACCGTGCGCCGGCTGCCGGGCGGACCGAAGCTCGCCGTGCCCGCGTTGGCGCGCCACAGCCGCATGTCGCGGCGCGTGCCGAACG
>SKPT01000550.1 GCA_007119405.1 Phycisphaeraceae bacterium | reverse complement strand
GGGGGTGCCACACAGCATCCCGAAGGGTGCTGTGTGCCTCGGCCGTGTGCGGGTGACTCGCACACAGCGGTGTTCGGCATTCGCGGAGAATCCCGCCCTTCGCTTGCCCCGCCACCGGGGCTCGCTCAGGACGGGCGTTAACCGATGGACCGGTGATTGAGCATGAGCAAGGCGATTGCCAATGAAGCGGTGGGGCAGGGCGCGGGCGTTGCGGCGCGCGTGGGCCGCGTGACGAGCGGGGTGATGACGATCGCCCGGCGGGAGCTGGTGGGGCTCTTCTATTCGCCGATCGCTTACGTCGTGCTGGCGCTGTTCGCGCTGGGCTCGTCGCTGATCTTCGTGGATGGGTTCGGGGCAGGGGCGGCGGCGACGATGCGCGGCACCTTCGGCGGCGTCGTGTGGCTGATGATCTTCCTCGTCCCGGCGATCAGCATGCGCCTGGTCAGCGAGGAGTTTCGCAGCGGGACGATCGAGCCGCTGATGACCGCGCCGATCAGCGATGCGCAGGTGATCGCGGGCAAGTGGCTGGGGGCCATGGGGTTCTTTCTCGTGCTGCTGGTGCCGCTGGTGATCCAGGCGATGGTGCTGGAGATGACGGCCAGCCCGGATCGCGGGCCGATCTTCACGGGGCTCGTGGGCCTGGCGCTGGTGGGCGGGCTGTACCTGGCGATCGGGATCTTCGCGTCGGCGACGACGCAAAACCAGATCATCGCGTTTCTGCTGACGGTGTTCATCATCAGTCTGCTGACGTTCGGGATGTTCTTCCTGCCGCGCGCCGGGTTCGTCGGCCCCGGGCTGCGCGAGGCGATGTTCTACCTGAACGTCAACGGCCAGTACGAGGACTTCAACAAGGGGCTGATCGACACGAGCAACTTCGTCTACTTCGCCACGGGCATCGGGCTGTTCCTGTTCCTGGCGGTGAAGGTGCTCGAGAGCCGGCGGTGGCGGTAAGGGCAATGCAGAATTCAGAATGCAGAATTCAGAATGCAGAATTGCCACGGAGACGCGAAGAGCGCGATTCCGACCCCCCTCCCTCCGGGAGGGGTTGGGGGAGGGTGTCACCTGCCGCCTTCGATCTGCGTTACGACAGCACGTCGGCTGCAACGACGCCCGCCTCAATCGGGCACGCAAGGTGTTCGGAAGCACCCTCCCCCAGCCCCTCCCTCCGGGGGGGGGTTGGTCAGCTCGAGAAATGCATGCCTTTGCGCCTTCGTGTCCTTCGCGTCTTCGTGGCTATCACAAGAGTGCAATGAACGCCCATGAGTGACAAGGCTTCGACAACCGGGACCACGCAGTCGGCGCGACAGGTCAAATATGGGCTGAACGTGGCGATCGCGATCGGCGCGGCCGTGGTGCTCGTGGTGCTCGTGAACTGGCTGGCGTACGAGCGGCTGTACGCGCGGATGGACCTGACGGCGACGCGGCAATACAGCCTCAGCGCGCAGACGCGCAACGTGCTGGGGTCGCTCGAGGGCGAGTACCGGATCGTGACGCTGTTCCGCGACAGCGGCCCGCTCATCGACCAGGTGCGCGACCTGGTCGACGAGTACGCCCGGCAGAGCCGGCAGGTCACAAGCGAGCACATCAACCCGGACCTTGACCTCGGTCGGCGCGACGCGATGAACCGGCAGGTGCGCGAGCATTTCGCCGACGAGGTCGCCCCGCTGCGCGAGGCGGTGGAGCTGGCGCGCGACGCCTGGCGGGGCTATGTGGATCGGCTGCCGGCCTGGATCGAGCGGCTGGGGGCGCTGACCGAGGGCGAGCACCTGCCCGAAGGCAGCGAGCTGGGCGATGACGTGCGCGCGGTGCTCCGGGTGTTGCGCGTGCACGAGGCCGGCGCCGGCGAGCAGATGCAGCGCGTCGACGAGGCGATCGATCAGGCCCTGCCGGACTACGTGGCGTTGCGCGAGCATCTGACGGCGCGGCTGGACGAGGATGCGCAGGTGCTCGCGGCCGTGGCGGAGCGCTTCGACCGGGCGCCGGCGGATCGGCGCGCCAGCGGCGAGGCGAAGGAGACGCTGCTGCGTGTGCATCGCGAGCTGGAGCCGATGGTCGATGAGCTGCGCGACGCGTTGCGTGAGCTGCGTCTGGCGGGGCATCCGGAGCATTACGACGAGATGCTGACGCAGCTTCAGCAGGGCCAGGTGGTGGTGGTGCTCGGGCCCGGGCAGGTGCGGGTCATCGGCGGGGATCAGATGTATCGGGAGGTGGACCCGCGGATCGCCGAGCAGCTTGGTGAGCCGGAGATGCGCTTCCTGGGCGAGGAGCGGTTGACCGGGGCGCTGATTTCGATGAGCCTGCGGCAGCCGCCGCTGGTCGTGTTCGTCGCGGGCGACGAGGCGGCGCTGGGTGATCGCGGACGATACCGGCAGGTGGCGCAGCGTCTGCGCAGCGCGAACTTTCATGTGACGCAGTGGCGGCCGGGCGGCGAGGCGTCGGCGCAGCAGGGGATGATGGGGCAGGCGGGCGGGGGCGGGCGTGAGCCTGAGCCACCGCCGGCGCCGGCGGAAGGCCAGCGTGCGGTGTGGGTGGTGCTGCCGCAGGCGGCGTCGGATCGGTTCGGGCAGGCCAACCCGCTGCGTGAGCAGGTCGCCGAGCACATCGAGCGGCGCATCGAGGCCGGCGACACCGCGCTGGTGATCCTGGCGACCGAGCCGGGGGTCGTGGGCGGCGGCGATCCGTTGATGGGACTTCTGCGTGAGTGGGGCGTGCGGCCGCAGGTCGATCGGCTGGTGCTTCAGGAGGTGCAGGTGGGCGGGGGTCAGCGGATGGCCAACAGCGTGATCGACGTGCGTCGCTGGCCGGAGGGCTCGCCGATCACGCGGGCGCTGGCCGGGATGCCGGGGCTGGTGGTCGGGGCGAACCCGGTGGTGGCGACGGCCGGGGACGGGCTGCGCGTCGAGCCGCTGGTGGAGCTGCGCGGCAATCGCATGTGGGCCGAGCGCAACCTCGACGCGCTGGAGGACATTCAGAGCGCGCCGTACGACGCGGCCGCGGCGCGGGACGTGTTCACCGCGGCGGTGGCGGTCGAGCGCGAGGGCCAGGGCGGGCGGCTGGTCGTTGTGGCGGACCCGCAGTGGGCGACCGACGCGGTGACGCAGTTCGGGCATTGGGGCGAGGGCACAGCCGAGCTG
>SKPT01000607.1 GCA_007119405.1 Phycisphaeraceae bacterium | reverse complement strand
TCGACGCCGAGCAACATCGCCCTGGGCGAGCTGATGCAGCGGATGGTGCGGCTGCTGTTCGAGCCGCTGGGCGACCGCGTCGCGGCGGTGACGCTGCACCTGAGCCCGCGCTACAACGTGAGAATCTGGAGCGACGAGATGGACTACGTGGTGATCCGTCAGCAGTACGAGTTCTCCGCCGCCCACCGCCTGCACGTGCCGGCGCTGAGCGATGCGGAGAACCAGCGGATCTTCGGCAAGTGCAACAACCCGGCCGGTCACGGGCACAACTACCGCCTGGAGGTGGCGGTGCGGGCGCCGATCAACGAAACGGGGCGCTCGCTTGACGTCGAGGAGCTCGACCAGGCGGTGCACCGGCACGTCCTGGAGCACCTGGATCACACGCACCTGAACCAGGACGTGCCGGCGTTCGCCGAGCTCAACCCGTCGGTGGAGAACATCGCGCAGGTGATCTGGCAGATGCTGCGCGAGCCGGTGCGCCGGCTCGGTCCCGCGGCCGAGGCCGCCCGCCTCGAGGAGATCCGCGTCTGGGAGACCGAGAAGACGGTGTGCACCTACCAGGGCGAGCGGGATTGACGGCCAAGGCGCTGAACCGCGAGCCAGCGAAGCAGACGAAGCACGCGAAGCGGAACAGGATGGCACGGACCTTCGCGTCCTTCGCTTTCTTCGCACCTTCGCGGTGAACACGGGAACCCAGACGTGCCCGACCCGGATGAACTCGTGCGACTGACGTTGCTGGTGGTGCTGGTGCTGCTGCTGGGGCTGGTGGCGCTGGGCATCGTTCTTGCCCTGATCGCCGCCTGGCGCAACGTCGCGCGGCGCGAGAAGCTGCTGGAGCAGGGCCGTCGGCTGCGGGCGCGCCACCGCGAGGCCGGCGGCGAGCGCCCGCCGAGCACCGACGCCTGGCGCATGGCCGGTGAACGCCTCGAGGTCGAGCTCGAGGACGAGGACGACGAGGACCGGCCCGGCGACGGCCATGATCCGCCCGACGATGAGGATGACGATGACGATGACGACGAGGGCGATGAGCTGCGCCGTCGGCGGCTGTGAAGAGGCTTTTCGGACCCCCCGCCAATCGCGGCGGTGGGTGGCAGGTGGGTAGAGTGAAGCGAAACCCACCCTGCAGCGACGTCCTGGCGTGGGGTGCGACGAGCTCAGGCACGCTTGCCGCGGGTCTCGTCGGCGATCCACTGCACGAACGCGGCGTCGCCTTCGACGATCGGCCAGGCGACGACGCAGGGCGTGTCGTAGCTGTGCAGCTCGCGCACCTTGGCGTTGATGGCGGGGAAGTCCTCGCGGCTGGCCTTGGCCAGAAGCGCGACCTCCGCCTCGCGCTGCACCGCCCCGTCCCAGTAGAACATCGAGTCGATCCGGCCGAGGATGTTGACGCAGGCGGCCAGGCGGGCCTCGATGAGCCCCGCGGCGAGGCGGCGGGCTTCGTCGTCGTCGGAGGCGGTCATGTAGACGGTGATGGCGTCGGGCATGGGGGGATCGGGGATCGGGGATCGAGATCGGAGCCGTTAACGCCCGTCCTGAGCGAGTCCGCGAGCGAAGGGCGGGATTTCCCCGGACACCGTCCGACCGTGCGCACAAGTCAACAGGACACTTGTCTGGAAATCCCGCCCTTCGCTTCGCTCAGGACGGGCGTTAAGCAGGCGCACCCGCAAGCTCCGCACCGTCGGCAACACGCCAACGCGCCCCCTCGCGCTCGACGCGCCGATACAGCGTGTCGCGCTCGACGGGCTCATAGCCCGCCTCGCGGATGACCCGGCAAAGCGCGTCGACGGTTACCTCCTGGTGCGTGTCGGCGCCGCCGACCTTCGTGATGTCGTACCAGACGACCGTGCCGTCGATGTCGTTGACGCCCCAGTCGAGGCTGAGCTGAGCGAGCTCGAGCGTCTGCATGATCCAGAAGGCCTTGATGTGCGCGAAGTTGTCGAGCATCAGCCGCGCCACCGCGAGCATCTTGAGATCCTCGAGCCCCGTGGGCCCGTGCAGGTGCTCGAGCTCGGAGTCGTCGGGGACGAACGGCAGCGGGATGAGGGTCTGGAAGCGGCCGGCGTGGCCGGCGTCGATCGCCTCGTCCTGGGCTTCGCGGAGCAGGCAGAGGTGGCGGATGCGGTCTTCATGGGACTCGACGTGGCCGTAGAGCATCGTGGCGTTGGAGCACAGGCCGATCTCGTGGGCGACGCGGTGGACGTCGAGCCATTTGTCGGAGCGGATCTTGCCCTTGAAGACCTCGTCGTGGACGCGGTCGTCGAAGACCTCGGCCCCGCCGCCGGGGATCGAGCCGAGCCCGGCGTCCTTGAGGTCCGTCAGCACGGCGTGCAGATCGCGCGGCCGCTTGCTGATGCGGGCCAGATGCACGATCTCGACGGCCGTGAACGCCTTGATGTGCAGGCCCGGCGCCGCGTCGCGGATGGCGCGGAGCATGTCGGTGTAGTAATCGAAGCCAAGCCAGGGGTGCAGCCCGCCGACGATGTGCATCTCGGTGGCGCCCTTGTCCGCGGCGTCGCGGGCCTGGGCGACGACCTGGTCGATGGAGAACTCGTAGGCCCCGGCGTCGCCGCGCTTGCGGTGAAAGGCGCAGAACTTGCACGACAGCGCGCAGATGTTGGAGTAGTTGAGGTGGCGGTTGATGTTGTAGTAGGTGGCCCGGCCGTGGCGCGCGAGGCGCACGTGATGGGCGAGCTGGCCCAGCGTCCAGATGTCGCGCGTGCGCAGCAGGGCGAGGCCGTCGGCACCGCTCAAGCGCTGGCCGGCGTGGACCTTGTCGGCGATGGGGGCGAGGGCGGGGTCCGTCATGTTGGCCATGATAGTGGCGTAACGGGGCCGATGCAGCCCGGCCGGCGAGCGCGGCTAGGGCGCCTTGACGCGGGTCATCCGCAGGCTGAATCCGTCATCCGACGTCACCAGCAACGTCTCAGCATCCAGAAGCTGGGCGCGGCCGGTGATCGTCGGCATTGTGGAGGCGAAGCTGATCTGCTCGCCCTCCGGCTGCCAGGTGCCGGCGAAGCCGGCCACGGGGCTGCCTTGATCGTTGTCCAGCGCCGCGCTGAATGTCTGGTCTTCGTTGACAATGAGCGTGACGCTGGCGGCCCCCGGCGGCGGATCGCCCGGCAGCGCATCGCTGTGCC
>SKPT01000224.1 GCA_007119405.1 Phycisphaeraceae bacterium | reverse complement strand
TTCTGCACAGGCCGACCGCGACGCGGCATGGTGGCGGGGATGTCCGGGGGTGTCGAGGCGCGGTCAGGGGTGCGTTCGCGGACCGGCCGCGGGCGTGCCGAGCGTGTGCGGGAGCCGGGCTTTCCCCTTTCGATTGGCCGCGTCCGCGGCTGGGCAGGGATCGCCAGGCGAGCGATGGTTGGTCAGCGGCGGCGATTGGCCCGTGGTGTAACGGTAGCACCCCAGGTTTTGGTCCTGGTAGTCCTGGTTCGAATCCAGGCGGGCCAGCTTGTGATTTGGAGCCACGGATGAACACGGATGAGCAGGGGGGAGCAGGGGGGCAATCCCGCCCTTCGCTCGCGGACTCGCTCAGGACGGGCGTTAGGAGGGGGTGGCGCCGGGCTGTTGGTGTTCTTTCGTGTTCATTCGTGGCTCGGTCTTCTTTGAGAGGCAGGGACGATGAGTCAAGCCGATCGGGACGAGGTCAAGATTTTCTGTGGCCGGGCCAGCCGGGCGCTTTGCGAGGAGATCTGCCGGTACCTGGACCTGCCGATGGGCCAGGGGCATACGGACATGTTTCCCGATGGCGAGATCATCGTGAAGATCGAGGAGGACGTGCGCGGGCGGGACTGCTTCGTGATCCAGTCGACGTACCACCCGGTCAACGCGCACATCATGGAGCTGCTGATCTACATCGACTGCCTCAAGCGTGCCAGCGCGGATCGGATCACGGCGGTGATTCCGTACTTCGGGTACGCGCGGCAGGACCAGAAGCACGAGGGGCGCACGCCGATCACGGCGAAGCTGGTGGCGAACATCATCACGGCGGCGGGGGCGGACCGTGTGCTGGCGATGGACCTGCACACGGCGCAGGTGCAGGGTTTCTTCGACGTGCCGGTGGATCATCTGCACGCGGCGCCGGTGATCAGCGGGTATTTCGACGGCATCCGCGACGAGCTGGGTGACCTAGTGGTGGTCAGCCCGGACGTGGGCAACGTGAAGCGCGCGAGCTCGTACGCGAACTGGCTGGGGGCGGACCTGGCGTTCATCGACAAGCGGCGCAAGAGCGGGACGGACATCGTCTCGGCGAACATCGTGGGCGACGTGAAGGGCCGCACGGCTTTGATGATTGACGACATGATCACCACGGCCGGGACGATGTGCGGGGCGGCGGCGCTCATCCAGGAACGCGGGGCCAAGGACGTGATCGCGGCGTGCACGCACCCGGTGCTGGTGGGGCTGGCGATGGAGCGGCTGCGCGAGGCGCCGATCAGCCGAATCGTCACGACGAACACGATCCCGTGCGGGCAGCGGTGCGCGCCGATCCAGGAGAAGCTGGTGGAGCTGAGCGTGGCGCCGGTGCTGGGCGAGGCGATGCACCGGATCCATCACAACCAGTCGGTGTCGAGCCTGTTCCGGCTTGATGGCGGGGGGAAGGGGTGAGGGTGCGATGCAGAATTCAGAATGCAGAATGCAGAATGCAGAAATCAGTTTGGTTGAGCGTTAACACGAGATAGACAGGAGAGATTGTCATGGCGACGAATCAGGTGCCGAAGGTGGAGGCTGAGTTGCGTGAGCGGACGGGGACGCGTTACGCGCAGCGGCTGCGAGCGCAGGGGAGGCTGCCGGCCAATGTGTATGGGCGTGGTCGTGACCCGGTGGCGATCACGATGGACGCGAAGCAGTTCGTGGATCTGCTGGAGCGCAACGCGCACCTGCTGGAGGTGGCGGTGCAGGGCAAGGCGGAGCCGGTGCTGATCCGCGAGGTGCAGTGGGATCATCTGGGCACACAGGTGGTGCACGCGGACCTGACGCGTGTGGACATGAGCGCGGACGTGGAGGTGGAGATCGAGGTGGAGCTGACCGGTGAGCCGGCGGCGTTGAACGAGGAAGGCGCGCTGCTCAGCCGGGAGACGACGTCGATCACGGTGAGCTGCCGGCCGAACGCGATCCCGGACGTGCTGCACCATGACATCAGCGAGCTGGGTGTGAACGAGACGGTGACGGTGGCGGATCTGCGTCTGCCTGAGGGGGTGACGGCGGTGAGCGATCCGGAGACGGTGCTGGCGTCGATTCACGTCATGGCCGAGGAGCCTGAGGAGGAGCCTGAGGTCGAGGCGGCCGAGGGTGAGCCGGAGGTGATCGGCAAGGGTGGTGAGGAGGAAGGTGAGTCGGAAGAGGAGAAGTGAGGGCGGCGAAGGCACGGAGGGGGGTAGGTCGAGGTTCGCACACCGCGCCCTTCGGGATGCTGTGTGGCACCCGGCCTGGGGCGTGGTTGGGGTGCCACTGACAAGCGGCGTCCGCGGAGCTTGTCAGTGCGGTTGGGTGTGGCGGACGGACAGCGCCATGCGCCACTGACAAGGCCGCGGACGGCCTTGTCAGTGGCACCGGCGGGCCGTGGGCGTGGCGTGTTGGCGGGCGTTGAGGGCGGTCGGGGGCACCCTCCCCCGGCCCCTCCCGGGGGGAGGGGGGTAGGAGGAGGCGTCGCTCGGGGGGCGACGGCTAACGGTTGTTGGACCATGAAGCTGATCGTCGGCCTGGGCAACCCGGGGCAGGAGTATGCGGCCACCCGGCACAACGTCGGGTTCATGGTCGTGGAGCGGCTGGCGCGGCGGCACGGGATCAGCGGGCCGGTCAAGGGCAAG
The DNA here is from genome assembly GCA_007119405.1 of Phycisphaeraceae bacterium. The sequence goes on along the minus strand of SKPT01000224.1, from coordinate 518 downwards.
TTTCACGCGGCGGTGCTGGAGGGGCACGTGGCGGGCGAGCGTTGCGTGCTGATGCAGCCGATGACGTACATGAACCGCTCGGGTCTGGCGGTGGGCGAGGCGGTGCGGTTCTACAAGCTGGACGTGTCGGATGTGCTGGTGATCGTGGATGACGTGGCGCTGCCCTGCGGGCGGATCCGGCTGCGGGGCTCGGGCAGCGCGGGCGGGCACAACGGGTTGATGGACATCGAGCGGGCGCTGGGGACCAGTGGGTATCCGCGTCTTCGTATCGGCATCGATCCGCCGGGGCGGGCGCCTCAGCGGGATTACGTGCTGGGGCGGTTCAGTGCGGAGCAGTGGGAGTTGGTGGAGCCGGCGCTGGTGCGGGCGTGCGAGGCGGTGGAGACGTGGCTGGGCGAGGGGCTGGAGAAGGCGATGACGATGCACAACGTCGCGGGCGGGTGAGACCTCGCCTGATCGCGCCGCAACGCCGGGTGCCGTGGTCTTGGCGAGAGGACTCGCCAAGACCACGGCACCCG
>SKPT01000595.1 GCA_007119405.1 Phycisphaeraceae bacterium | reverse complement strand
TGAACACAAATAAACACGAATGAAAAAAGCAGAAGGAGCTTCCGCCCCCCTCAGGCGATTTGTGTTCATTCGTGTTCATTTGTGGCTTTGTTCCTCTTCATCTGTGTTTATCCCTGTTCATCTGTGGCTGTTTCCCCGGCTCACAGGTTCACGTGCGCCAGCGACTCGCTCAGGCGCGGGTCCTTGGTCGGGACCAGGCTCGTGCCCGCCGCCAGCCGGGCGGCGCCGGCGAGGAAGATCGCCGCCACGCCGATGAGCGCCAGGATCTCGATCGGCCCCAGCACGATCCCCGTGCTGTCGTACAGCGGCATCACCACCCACCACAGGTCCACCCAGTGCAGCACCAGCAGCCAGATCGCCCAGAACGCCAGCACCTTGCGGCTGCGCTTGACCCAGCGCGGCAGCAGGCACACGAACGGGATCAGCAGGTGCCCGAATAGTAGCAGCAACCCGACCGCGCTCCAGCTTGTCTGCCGCCCTTCTACCGTCGTGAACCCGTGAAGATCGAACCAGTAAGCCGTCTCCGGAATGTTGGCGTACCACAGCAGCATGTACTGGCTGAACGCGATGTAGCCCCAGAAAAAGACAAAGGCGAACAGCAGCTTGCCCAAGTCGTGGAAGTGCTCGGCCGTGACGCTCTGGAAGTAGCCCCACTTCTGCAGGCCCATCAGCACCAGGATGAGCATCGCCACCGCGCCCATGAAGCTGCCCGCGAAGTAGTAGACGCCGAAGATCGTCGAGTACCACAGCGGGTCGAGGCTCATGAGCAGGTCGAACGCCATGGCGGTGAGCGTGAACGCGAAGATGATCGTGCCCGGGGCGCTGAAGATCTCCATCTTCCGCGTCAGCGACGCGTCGCCGGTGGTGTCCTGGAGCGTGGATTGCCGCCAGTACCACAGGCCGATGCCGATGAGGATGGCGAAGTAGACGACCCAGCGCACGAGGAAGAACGGGATATTCAGCCACGGCCGCTTGAGCTCGACGTAGTACGTCTGCGCGTCGCTGAGCTGCGTGACCTGCGGATCGCCCATCGCCCCGCCCAGGCCCGAGGAGACGGGCCCCTGCTGCGGGGCCCCGCCGTCGGTCAGCACGATCTGCATCGTCCCGCCCAGGGCGTGGTCGGCGCCGTCGGCGCCGATGGTCTGCGCCCAGGGGTAGACCATGCCGTTGTTCAGCAGCACGAACACCAGGATGGGCGCGGACAGCGCCGCGAGCACGGGCATGTTGGCGGCGAAGATTTCCGCGGGCCGGCGGATGACCACGCCCCAGCCGGCGCGGAAGAGGTACATCAGCAGCACCAGGGCCATGCACCCCAGCGAGAGGCTCAGCACGTAGGCGAAGCCGACGATGTACGCGAAGCCGAAGCGGGCCCACTGATCCGTCGCCCACGCCACGATCAGCGCCAGGATCAGCGCCACCGCACCGACCAGCATGCCGTTGCGGAACAGCGGCCAGGCGCGCTCGCCCAGCGAGCGCGTGTCGGCGGCGGGAAGCTCCATGTCAGCGTGTTGCGCCACGATCGTCGTACTCCTGCGTCTCACTGCCGCGTGCTGCGAACGAGCTCGCTTACGCGCTCATTCATGCCTCGAACGTCCCGCACTGACAAGCTCCGCGGACTGCGCTTGTCAGTGGCACCCCGCCTCGCGACCCCACCTTGCCACCCGGCCTCACCACGCGCGATCACCGCCCGGCCTCCAGCGCCTCGCGCTGCTCGGGCGTCAGGTCCTCGGCCGGCACGTGCTGGCTGAGCTGCATCGCCCGCACGTACGCCACGATCGCCCAGCGATCATGCTCGTTGATCTGCCCACGATAGCCCGGCATGTTGCCCCGGCCGGCGCTGATGACGTGGAACAACTGCCCGTCGGGGTAGCGCTCGGGGGCGAACTGCGGCTCGCCGGTGTCCGGGTCGACCGCGTGCAGGCTCGTCGGCTGCAACCACACGGTGCCGGCCGGGTCGCGCATCTGCCGGTCGGCGGCGCGCAGATGCGTCGGGCCATCGCCGTAGCCGTCCGCCCCGTGGCAGGTGAAGCAGTAGATGTTGTAGCGCTCCTGCCCGCGCAGCAGCAGCTCGCGGTTGACCTCGATCTCGGGCGGCAGGCCGTCGAGGAACTCCGCCTGCGTCGTGCCGTCCTCGCCCACCACCAGGCGATACCCGCGGTAGTAGTGATCGTCCTCGCGAAGCCGCGTCTCGTCCGCCTGCCGTGCGTCGCGGCCCCACGCCACGGTGCCCGGCACCGGCGGGCGCATCGCCCGGCCGTCGGCGAACATGTCCGTCGCCGCCTGCGGGTTGTAGCGCGGCTGGTCGCGCATGCCCTGGAAAAGCTCGATCGGCCGACGCTCCGAGAGCATCACCCGCGACGTGCCGATCAGCGCCAGCGGAAGCCAACTGACCACCACCAGCACCACCAGCGTTGCCATCATCCAGAACGGCGGCCGCGGCAGCTTCAGGTCAAGGTCGATCATGTCCGGCAACTTGGGCATCGTTCTTGTCAGTCCTTCACCGTCTCGACCGCCGACGCCCCGAGCTCTTCGAGCATCTGCGACGTCTTCGCCTCATCGAACCGGTCGTCACGCGCGTCCACCACCACGAAAAACCGATCGTCCGTCGCCCGCCGGAAACGCTCCACGTTCAGCAGCGGGTTGTAGAGCATCGGCAGCTTGTTGAGCACCAGCATCCCGAACGTCGCGCCGAACGCCGCCAGCAGGATCGTGCACTCGAACACCACCGGGATCCACGCCGGGATCGAGTTCAAAGGCTTGCCGCTGATGAGAAACGGATACGCGATCGACATCGTCCAGATCGTCAGCGTCAGGCCCACTGCCGCGCCCATCACCCCCGCGACGAAGACGATCCACGGCAGGATCGTGGGCTTGACGCCCATGTCAATGTCCAGGCCGTGGATCGGAAACGGGCTGTGCACGTCGAAGTAGCGGTAGCCGGCGCCGTGCACCGCCTTGGCCGCGGCGATCACGTCGTCGACCTTCTCGAACTCGGCGACGACGCCCTGCACCGTCAGCGCCTGCTCGGCGGCCGCCTCTTCCGCCACGAATTGTCCGGCATCGAGTTGCGCCATGGCGTCATTCGCTCTCCGTCGACCGCTTGAAGTCGCCCGCCTGCTCCGGCCCGTGGCCGTGGCCCGGGT
>SKPT01000277.1 GCA_007119405.1 Phycisphaeraceae bacterium | reverse complement strand
TGCGATCGGCGCAAAACCTCGCAAATCACTGGCAATACCCCATTTGCCTTGCCCAACTCCGCCCATGGGGCATAATGCCACCAAGCGGCGTGCGAGCCCCGGTTCGGCGGCGGCGTCCCGGCCGCGCCGCAGCCCCTCGGGCAGAGGGAGTAGCTTCAATGCCATTCCGCCCCGCCAGGCGCAGGCCTCGCGCGATACGCCTCGTGACCGCCCTGGCCAGCCTCCTGGCCCTGGCCGCCGCCACCGCCGCGCACGCCGTCTCCTTCAACCTCGTTTTCGAGTCCGGCTTCCCCGAGCACAAGCAGCAGGCCGTCGCCGCCGGCGCCGAGCTCTGGAGCCAGTGGCTGGTCGATCCCCACGGCTCAACGGTCATCAACGTCGACGTCCGCCTCGCCACGCCGCCGTCCGGCCAGAACTGGGTCGCCAGTGCCAACACCTACTGGCTCTTCGCCAACGACAGCGAGCTGCACATCCCCCGCAGTGCGTGGAAGTACCGCGACGGCGCTTCCAGCTCCCACATGGACGGCATCATCACCTTCAGCGACGAGGTCGATTGGTACACCGGCACCGACGGCCATACCCCCGCCGGCGCTCGCGACATGGCCACCATCATGGCCCACGAGATCGGCCACATGCTCGGCATGGCCGCTTCCTACATCGACAGCTCCGGCCAGTGGGGACGCTTCGCCCGCGGCCAACGCTATCTCCAGGAATACGACACCTTCCTCCGCGACCAGCACGACGACGCCCCCGAGCCCGGATCCGCCGGCTCCTTCGACGTCACCGGCGACGTCACCTTCGCCGGCCCGCACGCCGTCGACGCCTTCGGCCAGCCCGTCCCGATCTACGCCCCCGACCCCTTCCAGCAGGGCTCGAGCCTCAGCCATCCCCACCTGACCGCCCAACGCGCCTTGATGCACTATGCCTCCAGCGTCGGCCGATCGATGCACGGCCTGTATGACTACGAGCGTGGCATGTTCCAGGACCTCCAATGGATCTTCAACGAACCCGCCCAGCTCCACGTCATGCTGCGCAACACCTTCAGCAGCTCCGACTGGACCAGCGCCCACTGGCACAACGGCTCAGCGTGGGACTTCGGCCTGCCGCCGATCGACACCACCGACGTGCATATCCACATGCCCGACGCCCCCGGTGACTACAGCATCAACGTCATCCGCGCCGCCCACGCCGCCAGCCTCGCCATCGCCGGCCACCCCGATGCCCGCGCCCAGCTCGAGATCACCGCCGCCGGTTCGCTCCATGTCGCCGGCGACGTCGTCGTCGCCGACCACGCCCTGGCCGACGCCCATCTGACGCTGCGCGGCTCCGGCGCCGACGGCGGCTCGCTCACCGTCGACGGCGACCTGCACATCGCCGGCGACGCCACCGGCCCCACCGGCGGCAGCGCCACCTTCACCGCCCAGTCCAACACCAGCACCCACGTCGGCGGCACCATGCGCATCCACCATACCGGGCAGGCAGGCTTCATCCGCGGCCAGCTCGTCGCCGACCGCCTCGAGATCAACGCCGGCGAGCTGTTCCTCATCAACGCCGATCTCGACACCAACCTCGACAACGCCGGCAGCCTCTCCGTCTCCGGCGCCACCATCGCCGGCCAATACACGCAGCAACCCGACGCCCGCCTCCTCCTGCCCAGCTTCAACGCCCCCAAGGCCCTGCACGTCACCGGCCAGGCCAGCCTCGCCGGCACGCTCGAGCTCAGCCTCGCCTCCAGCCCCACGCTCGACCAGCCCCTGGCCATTCTCACCGCCGCCAACCTTCTCGGCAGCTTCGACCACACCATCCTCCCCGAGCTCGACGACACCTACCTCGCCCTGCAATACCACGACGACCGCGTTGACCTCGTCGCCGGCCTGCTCGGCGACATGAACGCCGACGGCGCCGTCGACACCGGCGATGTCGCACCCTTCGTCCTCGCCCTGACCGACCCCGACGCCTACGCGTCGACCTACGGCCTCGACCCGACGCTCCCGGGCGACATCAACCGCGACGGCGCCTTCGACACCGGCGACGTCGCACCTTTCGTGCAACTGCTGGTCGGCGCCGGCTCGCAAAGCGCCGTGCCCGAGCCCGCCACCGCCACGCTGATGCTGACGGTGCTGGCCATCGTGATCCGCCGACGACGGCCGGTCCGCTGGCACCGCATGGTTGTCAGTGTCAAATGACGCCGGTCCTGAGCGAGTGCGCGAGCGAAGGGCCGGATCGCCCCGCCGGGTCTATCCGGCACTACCATGTCCCCCCATGGCCCTCGTCAAGCCGCCCGACCAGCTCACGCCGGAGCAGCTGCACGAGCGACGCGAACGCGTCTTCCTCGTGCTCGCCGGCCTGTTCCTCGGCACCCTGGCCATGCTCAACATCCTGGGCATCAGCCGATTCATCGTCTTCGGCTCCATCGGCGAGGTCGACGACTCATGGACCTTCGCCCTCGGCCGGGCCATCGAAGGCACCGACTGGGTCTTCGCCGTGGCCGTCGGCGTCCTGCCCTACCCCATCACCTTCCTCTGCACCGACCTCATTTCCGAGCTCTACGGCCGACGCCGGGCCAACTTCGTGGTCTTCGTCGGCCTGCTGCTCAACGTCTGGGTCATGTTCATTCTCTGGGTCGCCGGCCTGCTGCCGGGCTTCGAGCCCGTCGACCCCGCCACCGGCCAGGTCGCCCTCGACGACGCCGGCCGACCGCCCGTCTTCTTCGAGATCCGCACCCTCGCCTTCGGCGCCGTCACCGCCTCCATGATCGCCTACCTCGTCGCTCAGCTCGTCGACGTCCAGGTCTTCCATCTCTGGAAGCGCCTGACCCGCGGCCGACACCTCTGGCTGCGCAACAACGGCTCGACGCTCGTCAGCCAGCTCGTCGACACCGTCGCCGTCATCCTCATCACCTGGCATCTCGGCGCCTTCGCCGCCCAGCTCGAAGACCGCTCCACCTTCCACTTCCTGCTGACGCTGATCGTCACCGGCTACAGCTTCAAGCTCCTCGTCGCCCTGGCGGACACCCTGCCCGCCTACGTCGCGGTGCATTACCTGTCGCGCTTCCTGGCCATCGACCCGCGCGCCGAGCACACCGCCCGGCGTCACCCCGCCCCCTCACGTGCCACCGAGCCCGCCCCGCACCGCGTGCCCTC
>SKPT01000091.1 GCA_007119405.1 Phycisphaeraceae bacterium | reverse complement strand
TCCGTGCCTCCCTGCCTTCCCCGCTCACCTCACCGCCGCGCGCTGCACCGCCATGAGCTTGCGTATCCCCTTGCCCGCCAGCTCCAGCATGCGATCGAGCTGGGCGCGGTCGAACGTGCCCGCTTCGCCCGTGCCCTGCAACTCCACATACTCGCCGCGATGGTTCATCACCACGTTCATGTCAACCTCCGCGGCCGCATCGAGCTCGTAGTCCAGGTCCAGGCACACCTGCCCGCCGACGACGCCCACGCTCACCGCCGCGACCGGCCCATGCAGGGGGTCGGCCGCAATCAACTCCTGCTCACGTGCCGCCGTCAGCGCCTGGGCGAGCGCGACGTACGCGCCGGTGATCGACGCCGTACGCGTCCCGCCGTCGGCGACCATCACGTCGCAGTCGCAGGTGATCGCCACGCCGGGCATCTTGGCGAGGTCCACCGCGGCGCGCAGCGACCGGCCGATGAGGCGCTGAATCTCCGTGCCCCGGCTGCTCGGGCCGCGCCGCTGCCGCTCGGGCGTGGAGCCGGGCATCATGGAATACTCAGCGGTGACCCAGCCGCGCGTCGGCTGGCCGGTCTCCGGGTCGTTGAGCCAGGCGGGCGGATTCGTCGAGATCGACGCTGTGCACAGCACGCGCGTGGCGCCTTGCGTGATGACGACCGCCCCGGCCGCGGCGCTGGGGGTCGGCTCGATGCTCACCTTACGAAGCTGATCCCGTCGACGACGCGCGCCCTTTGTCTTGCCCATGTGCCGTTGTTAGCACAGCAGGGCGATTCAAGCAAATGCACCGCACCGATCAACGCCTGGACTGGGCGCATGGCGGGGGCGCAGTCGGGGATTTCGGAGCAAACGCGTTGGCCTGCGCACAGGTGCGGTCGCTGGCCATCCCGGCCTTCGCTCGCGGAGTCGCTCAGGTCGGGCGTTGCCGGTCGGCGCCTCCAGCGCTACTCGTGCCGCAGCGCCACGATCGGGTCGAGCTTGGCCGCCCGCGCCGCGGGGTAGAGCCCGAAGATCACGCCGACGCTGACGCTGATGCCCAGCGACAGCACCACGGCGTACAGCGGCACGACGGTGGGCATGCCGGCGACGCGCTCGATCACCCACGGGATGCTCACGCCCACGGCGATGCCGATCAGCCCGCCGGTGGTCGAGAGCACGACCGTCTCGATGAGGAACTGGCTGACGATCTGGCTGCGGCGGGCGCCGATGGCGCGGCGGACGCCGATCTCGCGCGTGCGCTCGGTCACGGACGCGAGCATGATGTTCATGATCCCGATCCCGCCAACCAGCAGGCTGATGCCCGCGATCGAGCCCAGCACGATGTTGAACATGCGCTGGGTTTCCTCGGCCTGTCGCAGCAGCGCCAGCGGCACGTGCACCTGGTAGTCCTCGCGCTCGCGGAAGCGGGCCAGCATGGCGCGCACCGCCTCGGCGGTGGGGGTCACGGCCTCGAGCGAGTCGACCTCCACGATGATCTGGTGCAGCTCCACCTGGCTGCGCTCGGTCGAGCCGGCGGCGCGGCGCACGACCATGTCGCCGAAGCGCTCGCGGGCCGTGGACAGCGGCACGTAGGCGTCGATGTCCATGTCCGGCGTCTCGACCCCGCCGGCGCGTTCCGGCTCACTGCGCACGATGCCCACGACGCGGTAGAAGCCCCCGCCGATGCGCACGATCGCGCCGATGGGCTCCTCCGTCGCCAGCAGCCGCCGCGCCGCCGCCTCGGTCAGCACACACACCGTGGCGTTCGTGGCCATGTCCCGCGCGCTGAGCGTTCGCCCGGCGACCACCGGGCGGCGCACCAGGTCGAACCAGTCCGGCGTCGTGCCCACGACGCGCAGCTCCATCGATCGCGTGCCGGCGTAGGCGTCGCGCGGCACGACCTTGGCGGGGACCGTGCGCGTGACGTTGGGCAGCATGCGGATGCGCTCGTCGTCGGCGTACCTGAGCCCGTAGATGCTCACGCGCACCCGCTCGGTCTGCTGGTCCTCGGTCGGCTGGGCCGAGCGCAGGATGATGTTCTGCGAGCCCAGCCGGCGAATCTGCTCCATCGCCTCGGCGCTGGCCCCTTCGCCCACCGCCAGCATGGCGATGACCGATCCGACGCCGAAGACCACGCCCAGCATGGTCAGCATCGAGCGCAGCTTGTGCAGCATCAGCGTCTTGATGCCCAGGTGGATGTTGCGCACCAGGCGAAACTGCATCATCGCGCCGCGTCCTCCTCGATGCGCTCGATCTTCCCGTCACGCATGTGCAGCCGATGGCTCGCCGACGCGGCGACCTCCGGCTCGTGGGTGACCATCACCAGCGTCTTGCCCTCGTCGTGCAGGCGCTCGAGCAGCTCCATGATGTGATGACCGGTGGCGGTGTCCAGGTTGCCGGTGGGCTCGTCGGCGAGGATGAGCTGCGGGTCGTTGGCCAGCGCCCGGGCGATGGCCACGCGCTGCTGCTGGCCGCCGGAAAGCTCCGCCGGGCGGTGGCCCAGGCGATCGCCGAGCTGCACGAGCTCGGCGAGCTCCGCGGCGCGTTGGGCGCTGTCGACGGCGCTCCAGCCCAGGTAGTAAAGCGGCAGCTCGATGTTCTCGCGCACGGTCAGTTGCGGGATCAGGTTGAAGCTCTGGAACACGAAGCCCAGCCGGCGCAGGCGCAGGTCGCTGAGCTGGTCGTCGCTCATCGTGCCGACGTCGCTGCCGCCGAGGCGGTAGGTGCCGTCGGTCGGGCGGTCGAGGCACCCGAGCAGGTTGAGCATGGTGCTCTTGCCCGAGCCCGAGGCGCCCATGATGGCCCAGAAGCCGCCGCGCTCGATCGTCAGGCTCACGCCGGCGAGCGCATGGACCTGCTCGCGGCCCATCTGGTAGACCTTGCGCACGTCCTCGAGCTCGACGATCTTCGGCACGTCGAGGCTCGGCGCGTGGCTGAGGGTTTCGGTTTGCGTCATTTCAATGGCCCTTGAAGCGAGTCGAACTCGCTCGTCGCGGGCGATCTCCGTTGCAGGGTGGGTAGAGCGAAGCGATGGCTTCGGCACCGGCGAATGCCGGTAAACCCACCTCGAATATCGTGGATCTCCGACGGACTGGGTGTCATGCCACTGGTGGCTTGTCCACCAGTGTGCATCGCCCGCACTGGTGGGCAAGCCACCAGTGGCATCCC
>SKPT01000250.1 GCA_007119405.1 Phycisphaeraceae bacterium | reverse complement strand
TGCACGGCAACTTCGGCCGCCTCATGGAGTGGGCCGATGAATTCCGGACGCTCAACGTTCGGACGAACGCCGACACGCCGCACGATTCGGAGACCGCCCGGGAGTTCGGGGCGGAAGGAATCGGGCTCTGCCGGACGGAGCACATGTTCTTCGAGGGCGAGCGCATCAAGTCGATGCGTGAGATGATCATCGCGGACACGGAGGAGGATCGCCGCAAGGCGCTGATGAAGCTGCTGCCTTATCAGCGTGAGGATTTCATCGGGATTTTCACGGCCATGAAGGGCCTGCCGGTGACGATCCGCCTGCTCGATCCGCCGCTGCACGAGTTCCTGCCGCACGACCCCGAGGCGCAGAAGGATCTCGCCAAGCGGCTGGGCGTGTCGCCGGCCAAGCTGCGCCAGCGCGTCGCGGCGCTGCACGAGATGAACCCGATGCTGGGCCATCGCGGTTGCCGCCTGGCGGTGACGTACCCCGAGATCCTGCAGATGCAGGTGCGGGCGATCGTCGAGGCGGCGATCGCCTGCCGCAAGAAGCGCGTCAAGGTCGAGCCGGAGATCATGATCCCGCTGGTGGGCACGGCCGCGGAGCTGAAGCTGCTGCGCGACGCGACGCAGGAGGTGATCGACGCCGTGCGCAGCGAGCAGAAGTATCACCAGAAGCTGGACCTCCTGATTGGAACGATGATCGAGGTGCCGCGGGCGGCGCTGACCGCCGGCGACGTGGCGGAGCATGCGGACTTCTTCAGCTTCGGCACGAATGACCTGACGCAGATGACGTTCGGCTACTCGCGCGACGACGTGAACTCGTTCCTGCCGGAGTACCTGAACAAGGAGCTGCTGCCCAAGGACCCGTTCCAGTCGCTGGACGCCGAGGGCGTGGGGCAGCTCGTGAGCATGGGCGCCGAGCGCGGGCGGGCGGCCGACCCGGACCTGAAGCTGGGCATCTGCGGCGAGCACGGCGGCGACCCGTCGTCGATCGCGTTCTGCCAGCAGGCGGGGCTGGACTACGTGAGCTGCTCGCCGTTCCGCGTGCCGATCGCGCGTCTGGCGGCGGCGCAGGCGGCGATCAACGAGGGCAAGGCGGGCAGCTACGGGGATTGAGCCGGCGGCGGGGTTCTCGCGGAGGGCGCCAAGAGCGCGGAGGCCGCGGGGAGTTGAGTTGATTCACGACACGGCGGCGCGTCTGCGTCGCCGTGTTTTTTTGTGCGCCTGGTTCACCACGAAGGCGCGAAGGGCGCGGCGGGGGCGAAGGGTCGGCAGGTGGGTGCCACTGACAAGGCCGTCTTCGGCCTTGTCAGTGTCGAGCGGCAGGACGCGGCTGCGACGGCGATCCGCACTGACAAGCTCCGCGGACTCCGCTTGTCAGTGGCACCCGGCAGGGCGACGGCGTGGGCGGTCCAACCGCCCGGCAAGGGAACGCTTTGCACGGTTATTGACCTTTGAATGGTTGGATCCACCACAGGGTAGGTCCAACTTCGGGGTGCCACGGCTTGACCGCGAAGCGGCAAGCCGTGCGATCGTCGGCCAATGCACGGCTTGCCCTTCGGGACAAGCCGTGGCACCCGAGCGATCGAGGTTCAAGCAACCATTCAAACGTCGATGATAGGCTTCGGCGCGCCGAGGCACTGGCGGTCAAGCCGCCAGTGGCACCCTCTTTCCACCCCCCTGCCCTTCTTCGCGCGACCTCCGTGTCCTTCGCGTCTTCGTGGCTAAAATGCGTGCAGGAGGTCGCCATGAAGTCGAAGACCGAACACCTGACGTTCAACGTGCCGGCGCGGATGGGGTTCGTGAACATCACCGACGAGGTCGAGCGCATCGTGGCCGCGTCGGGCGTGCGCGAGGGGATGGTGCTGATCAACGCCATGCACATCACCGCCAGCGTGTTCATCAACGACAACGAGTCGGGCCTGCACGAGGACTACAAGCACTGGCTGGAGCAGTTGGCGCCGTTCGACGCGTCGCCGCAGCGCTACGCGCACAACCGCACGGGCGAGGACAACGCCGATGCGCACATGAAGCGGCAGATCATGGGGCGCGAGGTGGTGGTGGCGATCACCGAGGGCAAGCTCGATTTCGGGCCCTGGGAGCAGATCTTCTACGGCGAGTTTGACGGCCGTCGACCCAAGCGTGTGCTGGTCAAGGTGATCGGGGAGTGAGGGGATGTCGGATTTCGCACTTCGGATTACCGTCGCCGGTCATCCGCCGCGTGGGCGCTGACCAACTCCGGCAAAGCCGTCTCGCCACTGATCTCCGCCGGCAACCGGTACACCCGCGCGCCCGCCTGGTCCGTGAAGTACAGCCGACATGGTGAGAACGCGTCCGGGTCGCCGTCGCACCAGAACCCGTAGAAATCCGCATGCGCATTGACCGGCCGACGCACGTAGTCATGGTTGTACGCGCTGCCCGACGTGAGCTGACGCACCTTCCGCCACGACGCGCCGTCGTCCCGGCTCAGCCACATCGCCACCTCGCCCCCCGAGCCCCAGTGCTGCGGGCCCGGCTCCGTCGGGCCGATCACCCGCCACGTGCCGTCGGCCTCGACGTGGATGCAGCCGCAGTCGTAGTTGTGTGTCGACGTCGTGATCTCATGGAACGCCCAGCGATCACCGAGCCAGTGCGCCACCGTCCACGTCCGCGGGTCACCGCTGGGCCCGGGGCGCCAGTCGCGGCTGGTCGTGTAGAGCACCAGCGGGTGGCCCGCGGCGTCGAAGTTGATGTCGTGCAGGTACACCAGCAAGCCCTCGGCCGCGTAGTCACGCACCAGCGCCGGGCAATGCGGATCGACCAGCGGCGTGCCGAGCACCTCGCCCTGGACGTTGCGCCACGTCTGGCCAAGGTCGTCGGTGAACGTCACGTAAAGATCGGTGCGCTTGTCCGGTGACTGGTCCGGGTGGCGATTGAAGGCCGTGAACACCCGCCCGCCGTTGGCGTCGCTGACCTGGTAGTGACCTTGCATGCCCGCGAGCTTTCGGTCCTCGCTCCACGCCACGCCGTCCGCGCTCACTGCCCAGTACAGCTCGCGCAGGCCGGTGTACTTCGTCAGCAGCAGCAGGCAATGGCCGTCGTCGCTGAACCACGGCTGGGGGTAGCAGATCTCCGCCTCGCGCAGCAGCTCGAAGCGGTCGATCGAGTAAGGCTCGACGCTGCGATACACAAACCCCGGCCGCGTGCGCCCGCGCCCGGCGACGAACACCCAGATGCGCCCGTCCGGGCCGATGTTGATCACCGGGTTGTCGTGCGGGTCATCGACGCCCTGCTTGTCATGCACGACGACGGGCTGAGGCACCTCGCCCGTGCGATGGTCGTAGTAGCCGGCCATGCACAGCAGGTGGCGTTGGTCGGCCGCGGGCGTGCCGCCATAGACGAAGAAGGTGCGCTCGACCTGCGGGGCGTGGATCGCCAGCGGCGTGTGGTTGGAAGTGTAGGTCGCCAGGGGCCCGGAGTACTTCGAGCCATACTCGGTCCGCTGGCCGAGGTCGAACCAGATCGCGCGATAGCCGGGGATGCGTCGAAGGGACATTGGTGAAATTCTCGTGCAGGCGATGCTCGGCGCAGACGAGGATATCAGAAGCCGGCGTGATCGACGCCGCCTGTGTGTCGTCGATCGCTTCATGCAACGCGGCGGAGCCGAAGTTGCCGTCGGCCAGGATGAGCTTGTTCGGCGGCAGGGCGTCGGCGAGCGATTCGCGGGCGGGGCCGGGCCGCCGACGTGCATCGCATGTTCGATATGCCCGCGAATGAAGTGTCGATGGTGCGTGGCCGCAAGAACCGGCCACCCCCGCGCGGCCGGGCGCGGGGCGGAACGGGTGCTCACGGACTTGAAAAACGGCGCCGGCCGTGTCATAATGTTCGACTCGCCGCCACCGGCCCCCGCCTCGGCCCCCGCCACCGGGCCCCCGGCACTGGAGACCTGCAGACCATGGCCCACTCGCTGTCCCGCCGCAAACGCGTTCGCCAGAACCTGAAGCGCCGCGCGCTCAACCGCTGGCACAAAGGCCGCTTCCGCCTGAAGTTGCGCGCCTATCGCGAGACGATCCTCCACGGCAGCAGCGAGCAGGCCCAGGCGGAGCTGTCCGGCCTCTACAAGCTGCTGGACCAGATCGCCGCCAAGGGCGTGATCCACAGGAACACCGCCAGCCGGTACAAGGCCCGCCTGACCGAGCGGCTGAACCGCAAGCGCAGCCAGAAGACCGCCGCCTGACGCGACGGCGGCGCGACGATGCGCACGACCATGAGCCGGGACCGGTCGGTCCCGGCTTTTTTGTGCGCGCGTCTGCCGGTGAGTTGTCGCCGCGATCGATGCGACGCCCGGCGACGTCCCTGGAAGGGCTGGACAGGCTCAGGCCAGGGGCTACCATGGCCCCCCGCATCGTGTGGCGGACGCGTCGGAGGGCAGCCCATGACGTCGGCACCGGACACCGGCAACGGCCAGGACGCGGCGCGCCTCTTCGTCGCCGACGGCCAACAGCCCAGCGGCTTCGACGCCAGCCTGGGCTACTTCCTCGGCCCGCTCGCCGAGCTGCTGGCTGACGACGACGTCTCCGAGATCATGATCAACGGCCCCGAGGCCGTCTACGTCGAGCGCGGCGGGCGCATTGAGCGCACGCGCATCCGGTTCCGCTCCGAGCGTAAGCTGCTGGCGCTGGCGCGCAACATCGCCCAGTACGTCGGCCACCAGATCGACGACGAGCACCCGCTGATGGACGGGCGACTGCCTGACGGCTCGCGGGTCTGCGTCGTGCTCGGGGCCGTCACCGGCAGCGGCACGTCGGTCAACATCCGGCGCTTCCACGCCGCCGCCGCCTCGCCCGATTTCCTGCTCCAGCGCCAGGCGATCAGCACCGAGGCCATGGAGCTGGTGCTCCTGGCCGTCAAGGCCCATCAGAACGTCATTGTCAGCGGGGGCACCGGCTCGGGCAAGACCACGCTGCTGAACGTGCTCTCGACCGCCTTTAGCGATGCGGAGCGCATCATCGTGATCGAGGACACGCGCGAGCTGCAGATCCAGCAGCAGCACGTGGTCCAGCTCACGGCCCGTCCCGCCGACGCCTTCGGCCGGGGGCAGGTGACCATCCGCGACCTGTTCGTCAGCTCGCTGCGCATGCGGCCGGACCGCATCATCGTCGGCGAGGTCCGACGCGGCGAGGCCCTGGACATGGTCCAGGCGATGACCAGCGGCCACCGCGGCTCGCTGGCGACGCTGCACGCCTCGACGCCCTTCGACACCTGCCGCCGCCTGGAGACCATGGCCCTGCTGGCCGAGGTCAGCATCCCGCTGTTCGCCCTGCGCAGCCAGATCGCCTCGGCCATCGACCTGGTCGTGCAGACCAACCGCGTGCACGACGGCCGGCGACTGATCACCCACATCAGCGAGATCGATTTCGACGAGGCGGAGCAGGCTTACCTCGTGCATGACCTTTACCACATCGACCCGGCCAGGCCCCGGGCCGGGCTCACCTGGACCGGCCGGCGACCCCGCTTCGCCGACGAGCTGGCCTGGCACGGGCTTGCCGAGCAGGCGGAGCTGACCCGGCAGGTCCTGGGCCTGGAGGAGCGAGCGTCATGACCAGCCTGAGCCGGGCCCTGCGCCGCCTGCACGCCGATCGACGCGCCGCGCTGTCGACCGAGTATCTGCTGATCATGGCCCTGGTCGCCCTGCCCCTGGGGCTGATGCTGCCGCTTTTTCTGTGGATGATTCGGGTTTACAGCTATCGGATCGCCGATATACTGGCCCTGCCGTTCGCATAGGGGGGCCACGCGGCCGCCGCCTTTGCGGGAATGCACGTCGATACCGGGCGAAGGAGGCTGTCATGAGCGCATTGACCCGGGCCCTGAAACGGCTTCACGACGACGAGGCCGGCGCCATGTCGGTCGAGAAGATCCTGCTGGTGGCGCTGATCGCCCTGCCCATCATCATCGTGCTCGTGTTCTTCCGCGACACGATCATGGGCTGGTTCGACACGCAGGCGGGGCAGCTCCACCAGGAAGGCGGCGGCGGCGAGCAGGAGCAGGAGCGCCCCTGGCAGCAGGATTCCGGCGGCGTTGGTGGCGGCGGCGGCGGTGGCCCGGCATTTGAAATGTGATGGCCCGCCGATGTTGGCTTGCCTGACCTTGCGCGCCGCTGCGTTACGCCATTCGTCAAGGGGCCAGCACCGCTTGTGGATTCTCGTACGCCGGGCAGGAACCACCATGGGACAAGAGTCGCCGACGGGCCGCGCCGAACCAGCGACCGCCCAGGCGGCGCCGCGCCCGGGTGTCGCCTGGCTCAGCGTCTGGGTGCTGCTGCTGGCCGGCAGCGCCGTGCTCGCCTCCACGCTCCAGATCGCCCTGGGTCGGCCTGACGAAGGGCTGTTCCTGCTGCTGGCGACCGTCGGCCTGTGCGCGGTGGCGAGCTGGTTCGACGCCGCGACCTGGCGCATCCCCAACCAACTGACCTACACCGCGATCCTGCTCGGCCTGGCGGTCAACGGCCTGGTGTCGCTGGGCTGGGCCGGCGACATCCAGCTCATCGGCCAGTGGGCCGGGGCCCCGGGCATCGCCTCATCCCTGCTGGGCCTGGCCGTGTGCGGCGCGATCGGCCTGATCTGCCTCTACGCCGGGGGCATGGGCGGCGGGGACATGAAGCTCCTGGCCGCCCTCGGCGCCCTGCTGGGCTTCGGCGCGGCCTTCGCGGTGCTCGTTTACGCCCTGCTCGCCGCCGTCCTCTTCGCCCTGGCCGATCTGATCTGGCGCGGCCGGCTGACCGCGACACTGCATGAGCTGGCCTGGGCCATGCTCCTGCTGCGCACCACCGGCCGGCGGGTTCTGGCCACCGGACGCCAGCGGCACGTGCCCCTGGCCATCCCCGTGCTCATCGGGCTGATCGCCAGCCAGTTCGCCCCGCCGCCGATCTGAACGCCCTTGCCGCGTCGCCCGGATATTGGCCCCGGTTCTCAGGAGCATAAGCCTTGCACCGGCGCATCCCGACTCATCATCGCCTGCGTTGGATGGTCGACGCGGGCCTCGCGGCCGTGGCCCTGGGCGCCTACGCCGCGCTGATGCTCGGCGACGCTCTCGTGGTTGAGGCCAGCACCGCCGGCGTGCTGCCGGTGTCTTTGCCCTGGGCCTTCTGGGTGCTGTTCGCCGCCCTGGCGGTGCTGCTGTGCCGCCTGGTGATGCTCGCGGCGCGGCGAAGCCTCAGCCCGGCGGCGATGCTTCGGCGGGTGCGCGGCGACGAGGCCACCGCCTCCGTCGAGTTCATCCTGACCCTGCCGATTTTCCTGATCATCGTGGCGATGATCGTGCAACTGGCGCTGATCGCCAACGCCGCCCTGGTGCTGAACTACGCGGCCTTCGCCGCCGCCCGTGCCGCGGTGACCTCCCTGCCGGAAGGTCGCGAAGCCGACGTCGGGCATGCCGCGGCCATGGCGCTGGCGTCGATCTCCCCGCCCGCGACCGGCGTCGAAGCGCCGCAGCGCGGCCAGGACGCCGTCGCCGCCTTGCAAAGGCTCTGGCCCCAGGCCGGCTGGACCACCGACCGCGACGGGATCGACAGCCGACTGCTCGACCGCTACGCCTACGCCCACCACGCCACGCGCTGGCGGACCGACCCTCCGCCCGGCCGCTTCGGTTGGATCCTCAACGCCCGCGTCACGCCGCCGCTGCCGCTGCGCGCCGAGCTGGATTACGACTTTCGCCTGACCGTGCCCGGGGCCGCGACCGTGCTCAGCCCGGCGATGGAAACAGTCGGCGGCGTCCAGGGTCGCTTCCTGACGATGCGCGGCGCGGCGCTGCTGCACAGCTCCCCGGGCCGCGACTTCACCCTGGAGACGGGCGCGGTTGACCAGATTCTCGGAGCGGCGCCATGACGATCGGCTCACCGACGCGACGACTGCTGCTGCGCCTGCACCGCAACGATCGGGGCCACTTCGCCACGTTGCTCATGCTCACGTTGCTGGCGCTGGTCGCGTTGATCGCGATGGTGTTCAACACGGGCAACGTCACGTCGGAGAAGATGCGCGCCCAGCTCGCGGCGGACGCCGCCGCCTACAGCGCCGCCGGGTGGAACGCGCGCTCGACGAACCTGGTCACCGGCGCCAACATGCTCATCGTCCGCACCGCCTCGGCCGAGGCCCTGGGCTATGCGGTGGCCCTGACCGTGCCGCAGGTGATCGCCCACTGGGCCAAGGCCGGGCTCGTCGGCTTGGGGGCGGCGACCTACGAGTCGTTTCTGCTCGGTTCGTTCGTGGGCGCGGCCACGCCGGGGATGAACGCCAGCTTCAGGTCGATGGGCCAGATGGGCGGCAGCACGTTCGACGCGGGCACACATCGGGGCAACATCCGTAGGCTGTACGAATTTCAGCAGCAGGTCGTCGACGCGACGCCCGATGTCATCGAGCGCCAGCGCCAGGCGATCGAGCAGTACTACGGCTGCGACATCGTGCTCGCGACGCCGCGGCCGGCCGACGCCGCCCACGCGCCGCTGACCCCGCCGGTGCGCCAGCCCAGTGGCCTGGCGGACGCGACGGCTTTCGGCTTGATCCTCGGCCGCCGCGTCATGGTTGACAGCCAGGGCTGGGCCGGCGATTGGCGGCTGCGCAGCGTCGTCGTGGGCAAGGGCGTGCTGAGCTGGCGCATCGCCGCCGCCGCGGCCACGGCGATCGTGACCGCACGCTACGGCGACTGGAACCACCCCCTGGTCACCCAGCAAGGGCCGATGGAAACCGGTTCACCGCTGGGCATGCTGCCCATCGCCGAGGCGGACCGGCTGACGCACTTCAGCGTCGTGGCCCTGGCCCAGCCGCGGCGGCAGACGCCGCGGTCGCTCGCCGGCCGCGTCTTCCCCCGACCGTTGCAGACCCCGCTGGCCTACGCCCAGGCCGAGATCTTTAACGGCAACGAAGGCTGGGCCGGACAACTCATCGGCGCCACCGAGACCATCTTCGATGTCCCCGGCGTCGGCGCCCCCCCCGATCCGGACGAGCTGGACGACGTTCCGCCGGGCCAGGGGCCGGACGTCGCGGACCTGATCGACGCCAGCGCCGGCGTCGTCCTGCCCTGGCGCGTCTGGAGCACCCAGGGATTCAACTGGCAACCCCGACTGGCCACCGGCCTCTCGCTGGAGGCGGCGCTAGAGCACAACGAGCGGCTGCGTGATGCCTTCGAGGCCGGCGGCCTGCGATACGAGGAACTGCAAGATGGCCTCGACGCGCTTATCCACTATTAGGCCCCGTCCGAAATGTGGGTGCCACGGCTTGACCGCGAAGCGGCAAGCCGTGCGACGCGCGACAAGCGCCCGGCTTGCCCTGCGGGACAAGCCGTGGCACCCCCACTGCCGCGGCTTTCGGACGGAGCCTGAATCGCCCCGCCGGCGACAACATGCCCGCGGCGTCGCCGCCATCGAGCTGCTCCAGGTCGCCATGATCCTGGCGCTGATCCTTTTCCTCGTCGTCGGGGCCGGCCACCTGCGCCTGGCCCAGCAGCGCACCACCGCCGAGGCCCACCATCGTGTCTTCGCCCGCGCCGCCCCCAGCCCGCTGAGCACCGACCAGTTGCTGCGCCTGGCCCGGCAGCGCCCGGAGCTGGAGGAATCCTTGCAGGAGGTGGAGGACCTGGCCGCGGGCCTGGGCCTGGCCGCCCCGCGCCTCGAGCCGCTTCATCTGCAGTGGGAGCAGACCTACCAGCCCCCCCACTGGCTGAGCATTTCCGGATTGCCCGAGCAGCCGGTGACCCTGCGCCGCCGCACGCGCATGCAGGTCCAGGCGGCCAACCTGGGCCTGATGCCGGCGCAGCGCATCACCGTCGACGCGGCCGTCGCCGGCGTGCCGCCCTGGACCTGGGCCGGGCTCGCCGAGGGGTTCGTCGGCGACACGCTCGGCCTGGAGGACGCGGTCCGCGACTGGCACGACCGCGCCGCCAGCCATTGCCTCGACAGCGTCAAGAGTTCGCTGAAGCTCAGCGACCGCCCCTGATCCCGACCATTCGAAATGACCACAGAGGCGGGCGTTGGGTGCCACTCAACGCCGTGAACTTTACGCGTGACGGCGCTGATGTAGGGTGGGTAGAGCGAAGCGAAACCCACCGGTTGCGGCGGGAATCCACGGCCAACGTGGTGGGTTTCGCTTCGCTCTACCCACCCTACAGCCAGAGTTCACGTTGGGTGCCACGGCTTGTCCGCGAAGCGGCAAGCCGTGCGAGGCGCGACGGATGCACTGCTTGCCCTGCGGGTCAAGCCGTGGCACCGGCCGCCCTGGGCTTGCCAGCGATCACCAAGGCTCGTAGGCGCGGATGACGACCAGCTCCGGCTCGAACACGTAACGATCCACACGCTGACGCACCCGCTCCGGCTCCAGCTCATCCGACCGTGTGTACGTCAGGTGCAGGACCTGGCCCGGCTGACCGGTACGCTCGCGCACCTGCACGCGCGCGTCGCCGAGCCCGGCTTCGCGCAGATCCTCCTGCAGGCGCGCCGCCACGGCCGTGGCGTCGACGCGCAGCTCGTCAAGATCGAGCCGGCCCGCCACCGGCTCGAGCCGGCTGCGCAGCCGGCGAAGTTCCTGGGCGTTGAGCACCGGCCCGCGGGCGCGCAAACGCTCAATCTCCGGGTCGATCATCTCGAATCTGAGCTGCGCCAGCGGCGCGTTGCGCTCCAGGTACGCGCGCAGCTCCTCGCCCGCCAGGGACGCCAAGTGCTCCGCCTCGAGCTCGCGCGGCGTCGGCTCCGGCTCCGGCTCGGCGGCCTGCACCACCGCCGGCAGCGACACCCGCAGCTCGTTGGTGATCCCCGGGGCGACCTGCACGTAACCGGTGCGGCGCTGATGCTCCTCGGCGTCGGCGACGTAGCTGTAACGCCCCGGGGCAAGGTGATACGTCGCCGGGTTCTCCTGCATCTCGTCGCTGACGGCGATCGGCTCGCCGTGCGGCTCCAGGCGCATCACCAGCGACGCGGACGCCGGCGTCAGCGAGATGCGCACGGGCAGGCGGTGCGGCGTCAGCTCCGCCTCGAGCGTGCGCACAGGCTCGTGCCCGGTCTCGCCCTCGGCGGTGAAGCGCTGATACTCCTCATGTTCGATTTGCAGGTCGTAGTGGCCGTAACGCGCCTCAAACGCGGCGCGGCCGGCGTCGTCGGTGGTGCCTTCCAGGACACGCCCGTCGGCCGTGCGCACGCGCACCGACGCGCCGGGCGCGGCCGGGCGCGTGCGAAGCTCGAGCGTCACGTGCTGCGGCGGCACCCGCTCGAAGCGGATGGGGGCCTCGGCCAGCAGTTGTTCGCCGCGCCCCAGGCGCAGGTGCCCCGCCTGCCGCCCCGGCCGGGCCAGGCGGTGGCTGGCGCTGAACCCGCCCTCGGGGCCCAGCTCGATCCGCCGTCTTGCGTCGTCGATCTCCAGCACCAGCACCGCGTCCCCGGGCCGGTCGATCACCCGCCCGGCGAAGGCCAGCTGGGCCTGCTCGCCGCGCACCGTCGCGCCGCCGGCCAGCTCGATCTGCGGCTGCTGATCCTGCCCGGCCAGCAGCGCCAGGCCCAGGATCACGACCAGGGCGAAGCAGGCGGCGATCAGGATCGGCGGCCGGCGCCATGGCGGGGCCTGGCCCGGCGTTGCCGCCGCGCCGCCCGGGGCGGCGCTTGCCGGGGCGGTCGTCTAGGTCGTGGCCCGCGTCGAGTCGAGCTGCTCG
>SKPT01000631.1 GCA_007119405.1 Phycisphaeraceae bacterium | reverse complement strand
TCGCCCAGCGCGCCCCCTCGCGCCCCAGCCCGGAATCCTTGACCCCGCCGTAGGGCATGTGGTCCATCCGCCACGACGGGATCTGGTTCACCAGCACGGCCCCGACCTCGAGCTCGTCCCACGCCCGGTGCGCCTTGCCCAGGTCGCGCGTGAACAGCCCCGCCTGAAGCCCGAACCGGCTGGCGTTGACGCGGCGCAACGCTTCGCCGAAATCACTGTAGCGCGCCAGCACGATCACGGGGCCGAACGCTTCCTCGCCCATGAGCTTTGCATCGTCGGACACGTTCTCGATCACCGTCGCCTGGTGGGTGACGCCGTCGCGATCGCCGCCGCACAGCACGCGCGCGCCCTGCTGCTTCGCCTCCGCGATCCACGCCGCGACGCGCTCGGCCGCGGCGTCGTCGATCATCGGCCCCACCCGCGTCGCCTCGTCGCGCGCCGGACCCGTCGGCCAGTCGCGGCGCACGTGCTCCACCAGCCGATCGCGCAGCTCGTCGTAGACCGCCTCATGGGCGTACACCCGCTGGACGCTGATGCAGCTCTGGCCCGACTGGTACAACCCGCCGAAGGCGATGCGCCGCACCGCGTCGGCGACATCCGCGTCGGGCTCGACCACCACCGCCGCGTTGCCCCCAAGCTCCAGCAGCACGCGCTTCTTGCCCGCCTGGCGCTTCAGCTCCCAGCCCACGCGGTCCGAGCCGGTGAACGACAGCAGCTTGATCCGCTCGTCGGTCACCAGCAGCTCGGCGTCCTCGTTGGCGCAGGTGACCACCGACCAGGCCCCGCGCGGCAGCTCGGTCTCGGCGAGGATCTCGCCCAGCACGATCGCCCCCAGCGGCGTGCGCGGCGAGGGCTTGACGACGAACGTGCACCCGGCCGCGATCGCCGGTGCGACCTTGTGCGCCACGAGGTTCAGCGGAAAGTTGAAGGGCGTGATCAGCGCGCAGGGCCCCACCGGCACGCGCTTCGTAAACCCCAGGTGCCCCTCGCCGCGCTCGGTCAGGTCCATCGGCAGCACCTCGCCCGCCAGCGCCCGGCCGGCCTCGCGCTCGGCGTCGCGAAACGTCTCCACCAGCCGCGCGACCTCGCCCCGCGCGTCGGTGATCGGCTTGCCCGCCTCGATGCACAGCAGCTCCGCCAGCTCCTCGCGCCGCTCATCGACGCGCCGGGCACAGTGACGCAGCACGGCCTGCCGCTTGTGCGTAGGCAGCCGACGCATCGCCTGCGACGCCCCCGCCGCGGCGGTGATCGCCTCGCCCACGGCCGCGCGATCCGCCTGGGCGACACGGACCTCGCCACCGCCGCCGCCGGACTTGTCCGCCACCACCAGCTCGCCGCCGTCGTGGCGCGGCTCGCCGGCCAGGTAGTACGGATAACGCGAATCGTTGCCCATGATGATCCTCCCGCCACCATCGTAGCGTCAATGTAGGGTGGGTAGAGCAAAGCGAAACCCACCACGCCGTACCGAGGATCACCGACATGCGTGGTGGGTTTCGCTGCGCTCTACCCACCCTACAGCCGGACGGTACGCGCTTTCGCCATCCTACGAGCCGTAACACCGCGACCGCGCCCGCCCTAAAATTCCCAATTCCCGGGAACCTGCCCGCCGCCGGTGCGTCGAACCTCATAGTCGCGCCTTGTGCGCACGATCCCAGCACCCGAAAGGCCCCGCCATGACCCCCGCCACCCCTGCCACGCTCGCCATCGCCGCCCGCCTCACGCTCGCCGCCGTGCTGCTCGGCGCCGCCACCGCCGCCCCGCTGCGCGCCCAGGACGAGCCGGCGACCGACCTGAGCCTGACCATCTACTCCAACGCCGACCCCTACGACTTCGACCCGCAGCGCTTCATCGCCCAGCAGCGCGAAGGCTACGAGCCCACCCACGCCCACGAGGTGCCCGGCTTCGCCGTGGTCCGTGCCCGCCGGGCGTTCGACTTCGTCGAAGGCGCCAACCGCCTCCAACTGCCCGACGTCGCCCGCTTCATCGATCCGACGACGGTCAGCTTCATGGATCTCGACGCCCCGGACGCCACGGCCGTGCTCGAGCAGCAGTTCGAGTTCGACCTCGCCAGCCCGCGCAAGCTGCTCGAGCGCTACATCGACCGCCAGGTCACCCTCAGCGTCCCGGCCAGCGACGGCGAGGGACGCGAGCAGCTCCGCGGCCGACTCATCTCCATCACCGGCAACCAGCTCGTGCTCGAGACGGAAGTCGGCCTGCAGATGATCCGCCACGGCGATGACGTGCACATCACCCTCGACGCCCTGCCCGAGGGTCTCGTCACCAAGCCCACGCTCACCTGGCTCGTTCACGCCGACGAGGCCGGCCAGCGCGACGTGCGCACCAGCTACCAGACGGACGGCCTGACGTGGCAGGCGGACTACAATCTCATCCTCAACGACGACGAGACGGCCGCGGACCTCGCGGCGTGGGTGACGGTGCTGAACCTGTCGGGGGCGGCGTACGACAACGCGCAGCTCAAGCTCATCGCCGGGGAGGTGCAGCGCGTGGAGCGGCCGCGCCATCGTCCCATGGTGCAGGAGATGCAGGTGCGCGCTGGTCGCGTGGCCGAAGACCAGGCCTTCGAGCAGGAAGCCTTTTTCGAGTACCACCTCTACACGCTGCCCCGCCGCACCGACGTGCCGAGCAATGCCACCAAGCAGCTCGCGCTGTTCCCCACCGCCGCGGGTGTGCCCGTCGAGAAAATCCTCGTCTTCGAGCCCGCCGCCCAGGGCAACCGGCAGCCGCGACGCGACCAGTTCGGCGCCGGGGCCGGCTCGTCCGTCGACGTCTACATCCGCTTCGACAACCGCGCCGACGACAACCTGGGCATGCCCCTGCCGCGCGGCAAGGTGCGCGTGCTCAAGCAGAACCCCGCGGACGCCAGCCTCGAGTTCGTCGGCGAGGATCTCATCGACCACACGCCGCGCAATGAAGAGGTGTATGTGAAGGTCGGCCGCAGCTTCGACGTCGTCGCCGAGCGCACGCGCACCCGGCACGAGCGCGGCCAGGGTCGGCGCACGCTCGTCGAGAGCTACCGCGTGACCGTGCGCAACCAGAAGGAGGAGGGCGACGAGCAGGTGGTCGTCCGCGAGCGGCTGCACCGCTGGATGACGGCCGAGATCACCCAGCAGTCGCACGATCACGAGCGC
>SKPT01000440.1 GCA_007119405.1 Phycisphaeraceae bacterium | reverse complement strand
TCCCGATGCCGAGAACCAGTACTGCCCCGCCTGGCGCGAGGCGCGCCTCAGCGTCCGGCCGGGGATCACCGGCCTGTGGCAGGTCCGTCGCAGCCGTGAGCCGGGGCTCGATTTCCAGGAATGGATCCGATACGACATCGAGTATGTCGAGACCATGAGCTGGCGCACCGACCTGCGCATCATCCTCGAAACCTTCCGCGTGCTGCTGCGAGGGAACTGAAAACCATGCGATTCACCCGCAAGACCAAGCGCCGGCTGTCGATGCTGGCGGTGATCGTCCTCG
This sequence comes from Phycisphaeraceae bacterium, assembly GCA_007119405.1. Next base: position 2,869 of record SKPT01000440.1, on the reverse strand, counting down.
GCATCGGCGTCGCCGGTGGCGGCGCCTACTACTACCTCGACTCCCGCCGCACCGAGGACGTGCGCGCCCATCGCCAGCTCGGCATGGTCGAGTATGAGCGGCAGAACCACGAGATGGCCCTGCATCACCTGGGCACCTATCTCCGCCGGCACGAGGACGACATCGAGGCGCTGTACAAGTACGGCCTGACGCGCCTGCGTGTGCCGGAACCGCGCCGCCAGCACGTGCGCCAGGCCCTGCCCATCTTCCGCCGCGTGCTCGAGCTCGACGCCGAGCACATGGGCGCCCGCGAGCAACTGCTCGATCTTTACCTGCAGGTAGGGTGGAGCGTCGAGGCTCGCGACATGGCCGACGCCGTGCTCCAGCGCGAGCCCGACCACCGCGACGCCCGGCGCACGCGCATCCTGGCCATCGCCCAGCGCGGCGATGAGGCCCAGGCCCTGGAGGAGGCGCGCCAGTATCTGCTCCAGGATCCCGACGACCTGCAGATCTACCAGCTCATGTTCCACCTGATGTCGCGGCGGGGCTACGGCAGCGACGAGATCCTTGAGGCGGCCGCCGAACGATACGAGCTGCTCGGCGACGACGAGGCACTGACGCTGGTCATCCGGGCGTTCGCCCACCACGCCATCGAACAGTTCCAGCAGGCCCGCGACCTTTACCGCCAGGCCAGCGAAGTCGTGCCCGCCGACGACACCTCGCTCGTGCGCACGCTCACGCACCAGCTCGTGGGGATGAACCTGCGCGACGAAGCACGCGGCCTGCTCGAACGCGCCTACGACCAGACCGACGACCCGGAGCTGCACCTGATGCTCGTACGCCGGCTCTGGGAGACCGGCGCCGTCGAGCCGATGCTCGATTACATTACCGGTGCGGCCGCCGAGACACCCGACGACCGGGCCCGATTGCTCGTGTACCACATCCTCGGCGTGACCCAGCATGAGGATGTCGCGGCCGCCGGGTCGGTGGTCGGCGAACTGGCCGAGCTCGAGGAATCGGGGATCGCCCGCACCTGGACACGCGTCTTCGAGCTCATCAACGATCCCGACGCCGAGCGCGGCGCCGTCCTGGGGACCCTCCGCCGCGCCGTCAACGACCAGCCCGGCGACGCCCGGCTGCACTTCCTGCTCGGTCGGGCCTACCAGAGCGTCGGCGAACCGGAACTCGCCTTGCGCAGTTGGCGCACCGCCACGGAGCTGGCCCCCGGCTGGGCGTCACCCTATGTCTCGATCGCCCAGGCCCGCCTCGCCGCCGACGAGGGCGAGGCCGCACGCGAAGCCGCCATCGCCGCGATGACGTTCGGGCCGGGCCGGATCGATGCCGTGGTCAGCGTGATCCTCGCCGAAGCCGCCGGCCTGGATCCGGGGGATCGCGAGCGGGCGAATCAGCTCCTCGAGGCCATCGACGACGTCCTGGCTGCCGTATCCGAGCAGCCGGCTTTGCGCCGGGCGCAGATCCGCCTGCTCCTGAACCTGGGCCGCCAGGACGAGGCGGCGGACACCGTGCGCCGCATTGTGCAAGCCGAAGATCCGCTGCCGGAGCAGGAGTTCATCCGGCTCGTCCAGCTCAGCGTCGCCGCCGAGCTCGATCTGGCCGAGCAGATCCTCGACGCGGCCGAGGCCCACCACGGCCGGACGCCGAGGCTCGTCGCCGCGCGAGCCGACCATCTGACCCGCCAGGGCAATGTCGACGCCGCCCAGGCCCTGCTTGAGGACCTCATCGAGCAGGCCGCCGCCGAGCAGCGCCTCGACTGGCAGGTCGCCCGCCTGCAGATTCTGGATCGGCTGCGCCGCGGCGACGCCGGTGACTGGGCCGAGCTGATCGCCCGGCACCCGCAGAACGCCGATCTGCTTCGCGCGGCGCTGAGCTCGCCGTCCGTGCTGGCGGACCGCCGCCTGACCGAGCAGGCGATCGACCGGCTGCGCGAGCTCACGGGTGAGGAGGGGGTGGCCTGGCGCGTGGCGCGGGCACGCTGGTTCCTGCGCTCCGATCATCCCGAGCGCGACGCGGCGCAGGCCGCCTCGCTGCTGAACCAACTCATCCGCGATGCTCCCGAGCACGACGAGGCCCGCGTGCTCATGGCCCAGGCCCTGCTGCGCCTGGACAACCCCCGCCGCGCCATCGAGCAGCTCGAGACAGCCGTGGCGATCAACCCGGAGAGCCCGCAGCGCCGGCTGCAACTGGCGTCCGTGCTGCGCAGCCGCGCACGCTTCGACGAGGCGCGCGTCCACCTGCGCCATGTCGCCGAGTCGCCCACCGCCCCGCGCCCCTACCGCCGTCAGGCCGCCATCATGCTCGCCGAGCAGGCCGATCACGAACTCGCCACGCGTGCCCTGGCGCAGATGACCCGGGAAGGTGACGCGGCCGAGACGCACGCCGAACGCTTCGCCCTCGCGTCGCTGCACCATCGCCAGGGCCGGACCGAGCAGGCCTGGCAGACGATTGCCCCGACACTGGCCGAGGACGAGTCGCCCTCGCCCGGCCTGCTGCTCTTCGCCGCCCGCGTCGCCGACGCCCGCGGTGACACCGCGAGCGTGGAAGACCTGCTCAGCCGTGTCGACGCCCTGGAGATCCCCGAGGTCGCGCGTCACCTGGCCCGGGCCGACTTCCACATGGCCCGGGGTGACGTCGCCCAGGCGATCGAGCACGCCGCCGACGCCGTCAACGCCGCCCCTGGCAGCGCCAGCGCCTGGCGGCAGCTCGCCCTCTACCACCTCAGCGCCGGCGAGATCGACACCGCGCTGGCCCGTGCCCGCCAGGGCCGGGAGAACGTCAGCGAGCCCGACGCCATCCTCGACCTGCTGGTCGAGCACGGCGAGCTGTTCCGCCTGCTGGAGACCCGCCGGGCCCTGGCGCCGATCGTGCGAGC
>SKPT01000465.1 GCA_007119405.1 Phycisphaeraceae bacterium | reverse complement strand
GCCGTAACGCCCGATCAGTCGGTGCAGTATCGTCGTGTTGAACCGCGTGCGTATATTCGGGTCGCACCGATCGAGCACCAGGCGGAGACACTCGGCGTTCCCGCCGCGCAGCGGCTGCTCGAGCATCTTGAACCAGCGACGGTCGTCGCGCGGCCAGTCGATCCGCTCCAGCGCCAGCCGCACCAATTCGAGGTCGCCGCCCTCCGCCGCGCCCCAGAGCAACTGCTCCGCGACGCTGTCGCCGGCAGGATGACCGGCGTCGCGCGGCTCGTGCTCGTCCTGTTCGAGCATCCGCCGACCAAGCTCCGTCTCCCGGTAGAGCCCGGCGGTGATCGGGTCCGCTCGTCCGCCGTACTGCTTGAGCAACGCGATCATGTCGTGCCGACGCGCGCCGTACGCCTGGAACACCGGTGAGCCGCTGGCCATCACCCGGGCATTGGGATCGGCTCCGCCCTCCAGCAACATGCGGGCCATCTCATACCGCCCCAGCTTGGCACAGTGCCACAGCGGCATGCCCCACGAATCCACGCGCTGCTCAATCCCCGCCACGCGCATGCGCTCGTCGGGGCCAAGCCCCAGTTCCAGCAGCAGGGCGAGCATGTCCGCCCGGCCATGCTTGACCGCGATCGTCAGCAGCCCGCCCGGTGGATCGATCGGGTTGGCCAGGTCGCCCTCGGCATGCCGGGCCCGCAGCCAGTCGGCCTCGCCCAGCGCCACCGCGGCGCGCGGCGTCAGCTCCGCCCCGCGCCCGCGCAGCATCGTCGCCACCGCCGCGAACGCTTCGCCATCCGGCCCGTCACCCCAGCCGCCGCCGACCGCCCGATCCAGCGGGGTGCGATCCTCCATGTCGCGCCGCTTCACGTCCGCGCCCTGCGCCAGCAGCCAGCGCACCATCGGCTCGTTGAGCGCCTCGCACGCCACGTGCAGCGGCGTGCGCCCCTCGCGATCGCACGCCCTGATCAGCGACGCATCCGCTTCGAGCAGCGCAACCGCCTGCGCGTTGCCGGCCTCCGTGCGCGCCCGGATGGCCGCGTTCAGTTCGTCCTGCGCCGGGCTCACCGTGGCGTTGGGGCAGCTCATCGCCTCACGCCGCGCCTGCTCCGCCTCGTCGAACAGCGCCGCGATCGCCTCCAGGCCCCGGTCGCGCGCCATCGCGGCCGCGGTGGTCGCATCGCGGTGCGGATAGATGCCGATGTGCGGATCGGCGTCATGGGCGAGCAGCACGCGCACCATGGCCTCGTCGCCGTTGAGCACCGCCAGGTGCAGCGCCCGCTGCTCGCCGTGGCCCGGCCGCTCCATGTTGACGAGCTCCGGCCGGCGGCGCAGCACGTCACGCACCGTCGCCACGTCGCCGCGCGCCACCGCGTCGCACAGCCGCGTGGCGTTGACACCGTCGACATACGCCTTGAGCTTGGGCCAGCTCTCAAAACCATACGCCCGGGCGAGCGTCAACTGGGCGTCGTGCAGCGCGAAGCGGGCCGGGTCAGCGCCCCGGTAGTGCCGGCGCACTTCCGCCACGACGTCCGCATCGCCGGCGCGGAACGCCTGGAGCAACTCCTTTGCCTGTCGCTTGAGCTGGTCGAGATCGGGTCGGTCGCGCAGCGACCGCGTGGGAAGGGTCATGATGACCTCCTTATCAGGTGCTGCCCGGTGTCCGCGTGCTCGGGCGGAAGGAGGATCACCACGATCCGTCAGGTTGTGCAGGCAAGCCGGCCAGGTGGACGCAGTCCTTCCCGCGGACACAGCGGCGTCCTGACACGCCGGGCTGAAAGTAGCCGATCCAGTCGTCGAAGGCAAGCGGTTTTTCGCAAGCCGCGAGAACCCGTGCGAACCCCCGCCACTTGCATTCCCGCCCCAATGCTGGCATCCTCGGAGCCCCTCAGCGCCAGGAAACGCCTGCATGCCGCCTTACCATGCTCCGCTGCTTCGCCGCTTCACCCGCGACCACCTGCCGACGTTGCACCGCGCCGCCGACGGGCCCGCGGCCTTGCGGCTGATCGAGCGCATCGTCGCCACCGACCGCTACAACAGCTTCGACCGCTTTCACGAAACCACCGCCACCCTCACCACCGCCTACGAACGCGCCGGCGCCGACGTCGAGGTCCATCCCGTGCCCACCGGCGGTCGCCTCGGCTCCGGCCGATGGATCATCCACGAAGCCGCCGACGTCCACACCGCCCGCCTCGAGCTCGTCAGCCCCCAGCAGCAATGCCTCGCCGACTGGCGCGACAACCCCTGGCACATCGTCCAGTGGTCCGCCGCCACCCCGCCGGCCGGGCTGCGCGGCGAGCTGGTCGTCATCGACGACCGCGAGCAGATCGACCGCCTGCGCCCGGGGCGGCTGCGCGGCCGGTTCGTCCTGACGCGCCTCGACGCCCGCCGCGTCCTCAAGCCCCTGGCCGACGCCGGCGCCGCCGTCGTCATCTGCGATCGTGCCGTGCCCAACAACCCCGACGCCGTGGCCTGGACCAAGTTCGGCTGGGGCGGCATCGACATGGAGTGGGGCGCCACGCGCATGGTCGGCTTCGCCATCTCCGCCAACCAGGGCCGGGCCCTGCGCCAGCTCCACGCCGAGCACGCCCAGCTCCTCCTCCGCGCCCGCGTCGACGTGCGCCGCTACAGCGGCAGCCACGACGTCGTCAGCGGCATCATCCGCGGCGCCGCCGACCAGGACGACGAGGTCTGGGCCATCGCCCACACCGCCGAGCCCGGCGCTCTCGACAACGCCTCGGGCGTCGCCGCCTGCGTCGAGATCGCCCGGCTGCTCAACCGCCTCATCGACGGCGGCGTTCTGCCCCGGCCGCGACGCTCCATCCGCCTGGTCAACGGCTACGAGTGCTACGGCTTCTTCGCCTACCTCGAAAACGTCCGCCGACTCCAGCCGCCGCTGGCCGGCGTCAACCTCGACACCCTCGGCGCCCGCGCCGCGGTGTGTGACGGCCGGCTCTCCTGGCACGCCACCATCCCCATGTCCGCCTCCTTCGTCGACCGCGTTGGCGAGCTCATCCTCCGCCAGAGCCTGCGCCTGGCGGAGACCGGCCACCGCCTGAGCCGGCGCGAGTTCGTCTCCACCATGGACACGCTCATCGGCGATCCGAAATACGGCTTCCCCTGCCCCTGGCTCAACACCAAAAAAAAAAAAAAGGGCCACTTC
>SKPT01000287.1 GCA_007119405.1 Phycisphaeraceae bacterium | reverse complement strand
TTCGTTCAGGATCTCGCTGAGATGATTGGCGGCAGCGTCGGTGATGGTCAGCATCGCGGACTCCATGAGACGTGCAGGCGGCGTAGTACGATGGCGCTCGATGGCCACGGTAACACAGGTTGATCTCCATGCTCGTCCCCTTGCACGAAGGGTCGGCGAGAGTCGGCACGACGCGGATTGTCTCGGCCCGGCGGAAGCACGGGCAAGGGGCGATGCATCAACGTCGTCGGCCACGAAGGGCCGCACATGGTCGCGATGGTGGCAGCGTGGGCTGCGGGAAAGATTCGCGCTGTTCGTCTTTCCCTACCAGACCGAGGCGGGTAAACTAAACAAAGCGCTTGGATCGTTCCGGAGTCGCGGGCGCGACGCCGACCGCTCAGCCAGCATGTCCCCGGCGTCGGCAAGACAGGGAGCGGGAGAAAGTCCAACTCGGCCCCGCCGGACGGACCCGGCCGGGGCGCGAGGGGCAAATAGCGGTGGCCAAGGCTGGCCTGCTTCCGGCGTGCGCCGCACGCCGGCGGTGATCGCATCGGCGGCCCTGTCAGGGAGACGGCCATGTTCTCGCAACAGTCATATTGCCAGACGTTTACTCTCCACCATCCCGCCGCTGACGAGGTCTACCTCGCCTGCGACTGCCTCGGCTGGTTCCCGATGGCGGCGACCGGCGAGGGACACTGGCGGGTGAGCCTGGCGCTGCCGGGCGGCCAGCACCACGTGCGCTACTACGTCCGGCGGGGCGAGTCGACGCAGTTGCACGCCCAGGAGGATGTGACCGTCGGCCGCCCGCTGGCGCAAGCCGTGGCGGGGAGTCCGAGCGCGGCCTGACCCAAGCGGAGCCGGCGGGCGATCGCGAGGACGCGGTGCGCTGAGAGTAGGTGCGGCAGGCCGTCATCGGTCGCCGAGCCACGGCCCAGGGCGAGGGACATTTTCCATCGCGGGACCGAGAAAACCCTTGGAGGTGAAGCCGGACTGCCGTACCATGGAGCTTCGTCCCGGAGGCGACAACAGCCGGGCCGCGATTCCCGGCGGAGGGTGAGAAAAACGGCCGCCTCCGGTTCACGGCCGACCACCTTCTTCGTGTTCCTGACGAGGGTCCACGATCCAGTGTGGCCGGCCTTTTTCGTGGCCGGGGCAGCCGCATCCAGAGTTCGCATCGACGCCGGCCTGCCGGGGTGCAGGTTGCCTGTGAACCCCTCCCCGTAGACTGGGTGCATCGTCTCTGTCTTGTCCACGACGATCAGGAACATGGTGCCGTTGATCTCGGCCCAGACATCGATGGGGGCGGGCTGCGTGCCGACCTCCAGCTTCTCGATGTCGGCCTCATCCAATGAATCCAAATCTTGAGCTTGTCTTTGCCCCCGGCGCTGTTAAGCTCATTTCCTGACCGGTTCCATCGCCGGCCATCATTCCGGTCGCCCGTATCGCTTAACCTCGCTGCGCTGCATTCTTCGGGTGCCGGGCGCTGTGTCCGGCCCGTTTCAGGTTCGTGACGCGCCGCAGGTTTTCGCTCGTGTGTAGAACAGACAATTCCGACGCGAAGCTCTGCTGGACGGTCACACAGTTTGGGGTTTCGCGATGAAGATTTATGTGGGCAACATGTCCTTCCAGACGTCCGAGGCGTCCCTGGAGGCCCTTTTCACCAACTACGGCTCGGTCGACGAGGTCGCCGTGGTCACCGACCGTGACACCGGCCAGCCCCGCGGTTTCGCTTTCGTGACCATGCCCAACGCGGAAGAGGCCCGTGCCGCCATCGAGGCCCTCAACGGCCAGGAGGTCGAAGGCCGCACCCTCAACGTCAACGAGGCCCGCCCGCGCGAGAACCGTGGCGGCGGCGGGGCTGGCGGCCGTCGTGGCCCACGCCGCTGAGCACAAGCCAACGCGGTCGGGCGCGGGCTTGACGAGCATTTTGGGCCGCCAGGTATCCGACCGTGTCCGCTCAATCCGGGTGCCGGTCCAGGTACTGCTCCGCGGCGCGCTGGACGTGCGGCCAATCCGACCGATTGATCCACACGCGGCCCTCATGGCACGCGACGCCGAAGCCGGCGACCTGCAACCGGGCGACCAGCTGCTCGATGTGGCTGCGGCTCACACCCAGATCCCCCGCCAGCAGGCCGATGTCGGCCGCGTGCTTCGGGCCCGGACTGAGCAGGGTGAGCAGTTCCATCCGTTTGTCGGACATCATGGCCAGCTTTCCGATACCCCCCATGGCCTGTGCATCGGTCATCCCGCGCCGGAGGATGAATCCCGCCCCACCCATCCATTTGGTCACGTCAACCGCAACAGCCTTACCGGTTGCCGCCGCCGGTCTGGCTCTGGTCGGTGCCGTTCTGGTCCTGGCCCGCGATCGCGTCGCGCATCGAGGTGTCGGACTGGATGTTTCGCATGCGGTAATAGTCCATGATGCCCAGGTTGCCCTGGCGGAAGGCCTCGGCCATGGCCTTGGGCACCTCCGCCTCGGCGAGGACGACCAGCGCGCGGTTCTTCTGGACCTCGGCCTGGTACTCCTGCTCCTCCGCGACCGCCATGGCGCGGCGCTTCTCCGCCTCGGCCTGGAAGCGGCGCTTGTCGGCCTCGGCCTGGTCGCCCTGGATCTGGGCGCCGATGTTCTCGCCCACGTCGATGTCGGCGATGTCCACCGACAGGATCTCGAAGGCCGTGCCCGCGTCCAGGCCCTTCTCAAGCACGAGCTTGGAGATGCGGTCGGGGTTCTCCAGCACGGCCTTGTGGCTCGACGACGAGCCGATCGTCGTGACGATGCCCTCGCCGACGCGGGCGATGATGGTCTCTTCGGTGGCACCGCCGACGAGGCGGGCGATGTTGGCGCGGACGGTGACGCGGGCGTGGGCCTTGAGCTGAATGCCGTCCTGGGCAACGGCGTCGACGGTTGATCGCCCCGACGTCTCGCTGGGGCAGTCGATGACCTTGGGGTTCACCGAGGTCTGCACGGCCTGGAGGATGTCGCGGCCGGCCAGGTCGATGGCGCAGGCGGTGTCCCAGGGCAGATCGATCTTGGCGCGATCGGCGGCGATGAGCGCGGTGACGACGGTGGGCACGCGGCCGCCAGCGAGATAGTGGGTCTCAAGCTGGGCGGTGGAAATATCCAGCCCGGCCTTAACGGCGCGGATGCGGGAGTGGACGACCGTGCGCGGGTCGA
>SKPT01000414.1 GCA_007119405.1 Phycisphaeraceae bacterium | reverse complement strand
CCGGGCCCGCCGACCAGCTCCAGGTGCGCGTCGTCGGGGAACACGGCCCGGCCGAGCATCACGCCCTCGGCCTGCTCGACGCGGAAGGTTCGGCCGTCGCCGAGCAGCTCCGGCTCGCGGGCGGTCTGGAGCAGCCAGGCCTTGTCATAGTCGGGCTGGCGCGCGTGGACGCGGTCGAAGATGACGAACGTGTCGGGGTAGATGAACAGGAACTGCCGCGTGACCTCGCCGGCCTTGGCGCGGTGGTAGGCGCGGGTCATGTCGACGGCGGCGTAGGTGTAGCGGTCGTTGGTCTCGAAGGCGATCTGCTGCCCGCCGTAGGCCGACTGCCCGCCGTCGAGCGTGCGCCCGGGCCCGCCCCAGACGCGTGCCGGCTCGTCGGCGTCGGCGGGGGCGTGGATGAGGATGGAGTTGTGGGCGACGGTGCGGTAGAAGTACTCCGTGAGGTGGTCGCTGCGCGTGCGGTTGCCGTAGGTTCCCGCGTCCAGGGCGAGGAAGCCGCGGTGGTAGATGACGAAGTGGCCCTGGTCGTAATGGCGATGGCTGTCGATCTCGCCGCCGGCGACAAAGACGACGTGGGTGTCGTCGGCGGTCCATCCGCTGCGCATGAAGATGGTGCCCTTGGTCTGGAAGTTCCGGGCGAGGGGCCAGCGTTCGTCGGGGCCGGCGGGTGCGGGCAGCTCGGCGGCGCGGGTCACCAGCAGCGGGGCGATGGGCCACCAGTAGGAGTCGTGCTCGTGGCGTGTCAGCAGCTCGTCGCGGACCCAGACGGCCAGGCGGGCGCGGTCCGGGTGGGTGTGGGCGAAGAAGTGGGCGACCTGGAGCATGTGCATCTCGAGGAAGCCCTCGTTGAAGTTGTTGGTCGTGTGCTGCGCGTCGCCGAGGCCGAAGCCCTTGCCGCCGTCGATGCCGGGGATCCAGTTCCAGAGGACCCAGTTTGGCAGGAGGGAGAGGTGGTCGTGGTGCTGCTCGATGGGCAGGCCGGTGGCGGCGTTGAAGCTGTGCATGAAGTTGAGCTCGGTCCACGGGTAGAACCCGAAGGCGTAGGCGGTGGAGACACTGGACATGCCGCCGTCGTCGCCGGCGCTGTGGGCGCGATATTCGAGCAGGCGGATGTGCTGGTCGTAGCCGCGCTGAAGCATCTGCGTGGCGTAGCCGGGGGGCACGACGCCGTCGGCCTCGTCGCCGAGAAACGCCAGGCCGATGTACCACGGCAGGTTGACCGGGCCGTAGAAGCCGGTCGTGTGTCCGCCGCGGTTGAGCCGGTCGAAGCGCTGGCCCGACTCGATCTCGCGCTGGTGGTGGCTGATGAAGGCGTCGGCGAAGTCGCGGCGCTCATCGAGGGTCAGCTCGTCGTGGATCCAGTCGTAGGCCGCGAGCAGGCAGATGCGGCTGGCGGAGTACCAGTTGACGGCGCGGCCTTCGTCGAGCTGGCGATGGTAGAACGCCGGGGCGGCGAGGATGTAGTTGCGTGCTTTTTCCAGGGCCTGGCGATCGCCTTCCATGAGCCAGACGAACGCGGCCATCTGAGCGTAGGGGCCGAACTTCGGGTTGGCGCCGCGCTCGAAGCTTTCGTCGGGCTGGCGCGGGAAGCCGGCGACGCGGCGCTTGAGCCGCTCGTAGTAGTCCGCCTCGTGCTCGAGCGTGTATTGGCGGATGGCCGGCCAGTTGTCGGCGTTCAGGAACATGCGTGGGCGATCGGTCCGCACCTGCTCGATCCAATCCGCGGGCACCTGCCCCGCCGAGGCGGACACAAGCAGCAACTGGATCAGGCTCACCGACACGATCAGGCGCACGCTCGACATGACTGGGCTCCCATCGACCAGGTCGGGCACCGGCCGCCGCGGAGGCGACGGCTCCCGGGGATATTGTAAGGCCGCCGAACAGACGGGGGCGGGAAGGGTGAACGGGGTCCCCCCCACCGCCAATGACCCCGAGAGGATTCGAACCTCTGACCTGCGGTTTGGCACCGTTCGCCATGCCCCGTAAGTGTAAACATCAAAGGGGCTTGCGATGAATCACCCGAGGTGCTGACTGCTCGGGCGGCTGCTCTGGCGAGTCTGCCCGCTGATGAGCGGCCCCGGGGGTCGTCGAGCATGGCGATGGACGCGTAGAAGGCGTCCATGTCGACGTGGAGGATGGCGCGGTCGGGCGGCATGGGTGATGTTACCGGCGTGGCGGGAGACGGAGGAAGAGTTGGTGCCAGAGGACAGTCATCACTTCCGCGCCGCCAGGAACCGTCGCATCGCGGTGCTGGGCGGCACGCCACGGGCCTCGGGCCCAGTCGGCGAACTCGGCGACGTCGACGCGGTGGCTGTGCTGGGGCTTGGATGTCTGGAGGAATCGCGGTACGGTAGCGCCAGGAGCGGGCGCGCGTCCACCGTAGCCAGTGAAGTATCGGGGTGCAGTGCCATGGGTTTGAAATGCCGCCGAAACGGAAGATGGTTCGCCGGGGCTTGGCGCGGTTCCGGCCCGGTGGTCCTGCTGTGTATGAGCCTGCTGCCGGCCCCGGCGTCCGGTGAGACCGCCACGACCGCGAGCATCTCCCAGCATGGCATCACGTGGCAATTCGCCGAAGCGGTTGAGTACGGCCAGTATGCCAACGGCGACTACTGGGTGGTGGGCCCGGTGGACGTCGTTGCCATCGACCCGCCGACGCGGACGCATCAGGACCGGACAGTCAACGGCTCGATGATCAACCCTTCGCCGCGTGACGGCAGCGCCACGGGCTACGGCGAGACGCGTGACACGGGTTACGACGAGGCGAAGAACGTGGCCCGGGACGTCTCGCGCGACCGTCCGCTGCGCGTCGAGCCGCATTCGTCGCTGGTCTCGACCATCTCGACGGACGAGGCCAACGCCCGGCCGGGGATCGAGACGGCGGCGGTGCTGACGGTGGTGGACCAGCCGCCGCCGGAGAATGCCTTTCGTCCCCCGTACAGCGGGCGGGACAAGACGTCACACTGGACGACCGACGACCTGCGCTACGATCTGCTGCCGCGGCTGGAGCCCGTCGAGCAGACGCCTGAGATCGCGCAGATGGCCGACCGCTTCGAGCGTGTCTGGCTCGATCACGTGCCCGGCTGGACGGGGCGGGCGATCCACCCCGTCACGTCGATGCCCAGCTACGGCCGGGACATGGCGAGCCGGCTGGG
>SKPT01000181.1 GCA_007119405.1 Phycisphaeraceae bacterium | reverse complement strand
CGGCCGACGCGGCGCCACGAGAAGCTGGGCGTCGGCGGGGCATGACTCCAAGAGCATCGCCTCCTCGCCCGGGCCCGTCGAGCCGGCGACGATCAGCGGCCGGTGGCGATCGATGCCCATCGCCGCCGCCAGCTCATCGGCGCCCTGGACGGCGTCGGGCTCGGCGATGACGGCGTTGTCCCACTTCATCGAGTCGAGCACCCGCACGCGCTCGGCCGGCACGCCCATGTACCGGAACCGCTCGGCGTAGGCCGGCGTCTGCACCGCCGCGACATCGAGGCTGGCGAATGTGGAGCGCAGCACCGGCCGGGCCAGGCGGTACCGCTTGAACGACCGCTCGCTGAGCCGCCCGTTGATGACGCAAAGCCCGATGCCGCGGCGACGGCATTCGCTGACGAAGTTGGGCCAGAGCTCCAGCTCCGTCAGCGCCACGGCGCTGGGCCGGACGCGATCCAGGAACCGCCGCACGGCGAAGGAGAAGTCCAGCGGGTAGCGCACCACGGCGTGGCGCTCGGCGAACAGCTCCACGGCGCGGGCGATGCCCGTGTCCGTCGTCGCCGAGATGATGATCCGCACGTCCGGCCGGGCCTGGGCCAGCTCCGCGACGAGCCCGCGAATGGCGTTGACCTCGCCCACCGACACGGCATGGATGAGCAGTCGCTGCCCCTGGCCGTCGACCGCCTGGCCGCGCCCGAACCGCCCCGGCCAGTCGGTGCGATGCTTGCCCGTGCGCACCATCCGCGTCGCCCACACCGGGGCGCTGACCACGCCCGCCACCGCATAGGCCAGGTCGCGCACGAGCATGGCCGCGATTCTACGGATGTAGGGTGGGTAGAGCGAAGCGAAACCCACCGCGCTGTCCGTGGGTTTCCGCCGCAACCGGTGGGTTTACCGGCGTTCGCCGGTGCCGCGGCCATCGCTTCGCTCTACCCACCCTACATTAGCGCCGCCGCCGAATAGTTCACGGCGTGGGGTGCCACGGCTTGACCCCAAGGACAAGCCGTGCAAGGCTCGCGGCTCGCACGGCTTGCCGCTTCGCGGACAACCCGTGGCACCCGCTTTCTGACACCGCCTGGCGTCTCCGGGACGCCGGCGGCGGCTTTATGCGCCCGGCCCCGTCCGCCTACCATGCGCCCATGAGCGAGCCCGGCCCGCGCCTGTCACCGCTGCTGACCGATCTCTACGAGCTGACGATGGCGTACGGCTACTGGAAGCTCGGCCGGGCCGATCAGCCCGCGGTGTTCCACCTCGAGTTCCGCGACCGACCCTTCCAGGGTGGCTACGCGATCGCCTGCGGCCTGGCCCGGGCCGCCGAGTTCATCGAGAACTACCACTTCGCCGACGAGGATCTGGCCTACCTCGCCACCGTCCGCGCCCCCGACGGCGCCGAGCTCTTCGAGCCGGCTTTCCTCGAATACCTTCGCGGCCTGCGCCTGAGGTGCGACGTCGACGCCGTGGCCGAGGGCACGGCCGTGTTCCCTCACGAGCCCGTCCTCCGCGTCACGGGGCCGATCCTCCAGGCCCAGGTTCTTGAGACGGCGATGCTCACGCTCGTGGGTTTTGAGACGCTGATCGCCACCAAGGCCGCCCGCGTCTGCCACGCCGCCGCCGGTGACCCGGTCATCGAGTTCGGCCTGCGCCGGGCCCAGGGCGCCGACGGCGGGCTCAGCGCCGCCCGCGCCGCGTACGTCGGCGGGTGCGCCGGCACGAGCAACGTGCTGGCCGGGCAGCGGTTCGGCATTCCCATCCGCGGCACGCACGCCCACAGTTGGGTCCAGAGCTTCCCCACCGAGGCCGCCTCCTTCGACGCCTGGGCCCGCGTCATGCCGCACAACAGCATCTTCCTGGTGGACACCTACCAGACGCTGCTGGGCGTCAAGCAGGCCGCGGCCGTGGGCCAGGCCATGGCCAGACAGGGCCGGCGCATGGCCGGCATCCGCCTGGACTCCGGCGACCTGGCGTACCTGTCCAAGCAGGCCCGGCGGATCCTCGACGACCACGGCCTGGACGACGCGAAGATCCTCGCCAGCGGCGACCTCGACGAGCACGTGATCGAAAGCCTCAAGCTCCAGGACGCGCGCATCGACCTCTGGGGCGTCGGCACGCGCCTGACCACCGCCTACGACCAGCCGGCGCTGGGCGGGGTGTACAAGCTCTCGGCCGTGCGCGAGGGCGATCGGTGGCGCCCGAGCCTGAAGCTCTCCGAGCAGGCCGCCAAGATCAGCACGCCCGGCCTGCTGCGCGTCCGCCGCTACCAGCGCGACGGCGAGTTCATCGCCGACGCGATCTACGACGAGCAGATCGGCCTGGACAACCCCACGGTGATCGTCGACCCGGCCGACCCCATGCGCCGCCGCAGCGTCGCCGACGCCACCGGCGGCCACGAGCTGCTCGAGCCGCTGTTCCGCGCTGGCCGACGCGTCGCCGCGCCGCGTAGCATTGACCAGGCCCGCGACCGCTGCCGCGCCCAGCTCGAGGCCCTGCACGACGGCGTCAAGCGCCTGCTCAACCCCCACACCTACCCCGTGGGTCTGGAGCGCCGGCTGTACGAGCTCAAGCTCAAGCTCGTGCTCCGCGCCCGCGGCCAGGAGGAGACCAGCCCATGAAGGCCCTGATTCTCGTCGACCTCCAGAACGACTTCACCCCCGCCGCCCCCGCCACCCCGAACGCCGGCGCCAAGCCCGACGGCGCCCTGGCCGTGCCCGAGGGCAACGACGTCCTGCCCGTGGTCAACCGTCTCATGGACCACTTCCCGCTTGTCGTCGCCACGCAGGACTGGCATCCGCCTGGCCACCGCTCCTTCGCCTCGCAGCATGAAGGCCACGACGTCGGCGAGGTCATTGAGTGGAAGGGCCTCGAGCAGATCCTCTGGCCCGACCACTGCGTCCAGGGGACCTTCGGCGCCGAGCTTCTTGCCGGCCTGGACCTGAGCAGGGTCCAGCTCGTGATCCGCAAAGGCACCGACCCGGACATCGACTCCTACTCCGGGTTTTTCGACAACGGCCACCGCAAGGCCACCGGCCTCGACGACGAGCTCAAGGCCCGCCACGTCGACGAGCTCTACATCGCCGGCCTGGCCACCGACTACTGCGTCAAGTGGACCGTGCTCGACGCCTGCAAGCTCGGCTACCGCACCACGGTCATCGCCGACGCCTG
>SKPT01000254.1 GCA_007119405.1 Phycisphaeraceae bacterium | reverse complement strand
GCCGCCTTTCCGACACGCCTGACACCCCTTGCCCTGCGGGAGATCCATGCAAGAGCCTCACGTTCTGTGGACGCGATATCGCCAGCGGTTATGCACCTGCGCGGAGGTCGGGCTGAGCCTGGACGTGTCGCGCATGGACGCGAGCGAGGACGATCTGGCGCGGCTGGCCGAGCCGATGGGCCGGGCGCTGGAGGAGATGCGGCAGCTTGAGGCGGGGGCGATCGCCAACCCGGACGAGCAGCGGATGGTTGGCCACTACTGGCTGCGTGCGCCTGAGCTTGCGCCGCGTGCGGAGCTGCGTGAGGCGATCGAGGGCAGCGTCGAGCATGTGCGGCGCTTCGCCAAGGACGTGCACGAGAAGCGGATCGTGGCGCCAGCCCCCGCCACACCAGCCCCCGCCACTCCCGTCAGCCGCTTCACCGACGTGCTGCTGATCGGCATCGGCGGCTCGGCGCTGGGGCCGCAGCTTGTCAGCGACGCCCTGGGCACGCGGCGCGACCGCATGCGCGTCCACTTCATGGACAACACCGACCCCGACGGCTTCAATCGCGTGCTCGCCGGCCTGGGCGCCAGGCTCAAGTCGACGCTCGTCGTCGTCGTGTCCAAGTCGGGCTCGACGCCCGAGACGCGCAACGGCATGCTCGAGACGCGCGCCGCCTTTGACGCCAAGGGCCTCGACTTCCCCCGCCACGCGGTGGCCATCACCGGCGAGGGCTCGAGGCTGGACGAGCAGGCCCGGGAGGAGGGCTGGCTCGATCGCTTCGCCATGTGGGACTGGGTGGGCGGCCGAACGAGTGTGACCTCGGCGGTGGGCCTGCTGCCGGCGGCGCTTCAGGGCCTGGACATCGACGCCCTGCTCGCCGGGGCCGCGGAGATGGATGCCTGCACGCGGAAAGAGGATTCGGCGCAGAACCCCACCGCCCTGCTCGCGATGATGTGGCATCACGCGACACGCGGGCGCGGCGAGAAGGACATGGTCATCCTCCCCTACAAGGACCGCCTCGTCCTGCTGGCCCGCTACCTCCAGCAGCTCGTGATGGAGAGCCTGGGCAAGGGGCGCGACCTTGACGGCCACGCCGTGGAGCAGGGCATCGCCGTCTACGGCAACAAGGGCTCGACCGACCAGCATGCGTTCGTCCAGCAGCTTCGCGAGGGGCTGGCCAACTTTTTCGTCACGTTCGTCGTCGTGCGCCAGGACGACGCCGGCCCGCGCCGGCGCCGGGGGGCGCCGCTGGAGGTCGACGAGGCGACGACGAGCGGCGATTATCTCAACGGCTTCTGGCTGGGCACGCGGCAGGCGCTGTACGAGAACGGCCGGCCGTCCATGACGATCCTGCTCGATCGCCTCGACGCGCGCAGCCTCGGGGCGCTGATCGCGCTGTACGAGCGGGCGGTGGGGTTGTACGCGTCGCTGGTGAACGTCAACGCGTACCATCAGCCGGGCGTGGAGGCGGGCAAGAAGGCGGCCGCGGCGGTGCTGGAGCTTCAGCGGCGGGCCGTCAAGCGCCTGCGCGCCAACGAGGGGCCCATGGCCGTCGAGGAGCTCGCGGCCGCGCTGAACGCCGACGATCAGGCCGAGACGCTGCACCACGTGCTCGAGCACCTGGCGGCCAACGGGCGGTACGTGAGGCGTCGCGGGAGCAAGTGGGTGGGCAGGTGACGCAGTCGTTGACGGGTGCCACTCAACGCCGTGAACTATTGAAGTAGGGTGGGTAGAGCGAAGCGAAACCCACCACGAACGTCGTGGATCCTCGACCGAGCTGGTGGGTTTCGCTGCGCTCTACCCACCCGACAGCGAACGGGCCTTACCCGCCCTGGTCGTCCGTCGTCACGGGCTCGGCCAGGTGCTCGCCGGCGAGCAGGGTGTCCAGCTCCTGGCTGAGGCGATCCTTCAGGCGTGGGCTGAAGCCGATGTGCACCGCCTGCACGGTGCCGTCGGGGCCGATGACCACGGTCTGCGGGATGCCGTGGACGTTGTAGAGATCGGCGACGGACCCATCGCGGTCCATGGGCACGATCAGCTCCCACTGGCGATTCTCGATGAAGTCGCTGACGAGCTGGTTCGGCTCACGCAGGTTCACGGCGTAGAAGATCACGCCGCGGTCCTTGTAGGCTTCGGCGACCTCCATCAGCAGCGGCATGGCCTGGTGGCAGGGGCCGCACCAGGTGGCCCAGAAGTCGAGGATGACGATGTCCTGGCCCAGGTGGTCGGCCAGGGCCATGTCGCTCTCGTCGAGCAGCTCGAGCTCAAATGGCGGCGCCGGCTGGCCGAGCAGTTCCTGCGGCTGCGGGCCGGCGTCGGCGGCGGGGGCCATGTCGCCGAAGTCGAACAGGTCGTCGACGCGCTCGGCGCCGGCGGGGGGTTCGAAGACGAACGCCTCGGCGGGCACCGGCTCGTTGATCTGCCAGTTCTCGAAGTCGATCTGCCAGTCGATGGACACGTCCTCCATGCCCGGCACGTCCTGGGCCTGGACCAGGGCCGAGATGTCGGGCACGATCCGACGGACGCGCGGCTCGTCGCCGGTGCTGAGCCAGACGTCGATCGTCACCGGGCCCATGGGCATCATCTCGGCCAGCTCCGGGTCCATCAGCTCGGCGACGTTGGCGATGACCAGGCGCAGGTGGTCGTGGGCCTCGTCGTCGATCTGCTCTTGGCCGACGTGGGTCATCTCGTCGAGCACGTCGATGAGCTCGGCCAGGGCATCGGGGCTCAGCAGCGGGCGGAGCATGTGCAGGTTCATCATCTCGACCAGCTCCGGGTCGTCGAGGTTCAGCAGCTCCTCGACCGTGGCCGGGGCGTCGCGCTGGACGTAGCGGCCAAGCATGGGCAGGTGGAGGTAGAGGTCCTGGCCGTCGCTGACCATGGTGCCGCCCATCATGCCGTCGGTCAGGCGGATGGCGAGCTTGCCGGGGCGCTCAATCGCCAGCTTGGAGCCGGCGCCCATCTCCTGGCGCATGCCCTGGGCGGTGACGACGGTGGCGGTGGCGATGTCGACCTGGACGGTGTGGGCGGCGCCGAGCTGCTCGGCACCGCGCTGGGCGATCTGCCGGGCGTCGTCGTCGATCCGGGCGGCGGGCTCCTCGGCGTGCAACGGCGCGGCCAGCAGCGCTGCGGCGACGAGGCCAACAAGAGCGGTAAGGCGACGGGGGCGGCGGC
>SKPT01000317.1 GCA_007119405.1 Phycisphaeraceae bacterium | reverse complement strand
GTGCCATGAGCCGATGCGTGAGCTGACGGGTCGGGTGACGGCGTGCGGGTCGTGCCGGTCGTGCCGGTTGCTGGCGGGCCAGGGGCCGGAGGTGGAGGAGGCGGAGCAGGTGTTGCGGGCTGGCGGGGCGCACCCGGACGTGCACGTGGTGGCGAAGGAGTTGGCGCTGTATCACGAGCAGAAGCAGATCCGGGAGCGGAAGCTGACGCAGATTCCGATGGAGATTCTGCGGGCTGAGCTGGTTGAGCCGGCGACCCGGGCGGCGGTGCTGGGCCATGGCAAGGTTTTCATTGTCGATGAGGCGGAGTTGATCAGTGCGCAGGCGCAGAACGTGCTGCTGAAGACATTGGAGGAGCCGCCGGCGGGCACGACGATCGTGCTGGTGACGTCGAGCGAGGATCGGCTGCTGCCGACGATCCGCAGCCGGTGCCAGCGTGTGGCGTTCCGGCCGCTGGCGGAGGAGGTGGTGGGCGCGTGGCTGGGTCGGGCGCATCCGGGGCTGGGCGAGGCCGAGCGGGCGGCGGTGGCGGCGGTGGCGGGCGGGAGCATCGGTCGGGCGGCGCTGGCGGTGAGCTACGGGCTGGGCGAGTGGGCGTCGCTGGTCGAGGAGGAACTGGCGGAGATGGAGGCGGGCCGGCCGACGGGTCGGCTGGGGGCGGAGATGGCGCGGTGCATCGATGACTTCGCCCAGGCGTGGGTCAAGCGCCACGCCAACGCGTCGAAGGAGGCGGCGAACCGGCTGGGGGCGGAGCAGATGTTCTCGGTGCTGGCGGAGCAGGCGCGGCAGCGCCTGCACGCGCAGGCGGGCGGCGACGCGGAGGTGTGGGCCGACGCGATCGAGGCGATGGAGCAGGGCCAGGCGATGCTCTCCTCGAACGTGAACCTGTCGCTGGTGTGCGACGACGTGGCGGTGCGCGTGGCGGAGGTGGTGGGGAGGGGGTGAATTTCGGATTTCGGATTTCGGATTTCGGATTTGAGGATTGGGGGGCGTCTGGGCGGGTCAGTGGTTACCCTTGCCGGCCATGGACTGGCTTTGGCAGGTGCTCGTCTACTACCCGGTGCTGGAGTGGGCCGTGCGCATCGGCATGGTGCCGGTGATTCTGCGTCGGCGATTTCCACCGTCGACGTCGCTGGCGTGGCTGACGCTGATCTTCTTTTTGCCGCTGCTGGGGCTGGTGGTTTACCTGCTGGTGGGGGTGAGCTTTCTGGGTCGTGAGCGGGCGCGGTCGCACCGGCGGGTGGTGCTGGCGCGGATGCCGGAGCGGGAGGCGGAGCTGAGGCCTTACATCGAGAGGCCGACACTGCTGCCGGAGCAGGAGAACATGGTCACGCAGGCGGAGCAGGTCTCGGGCAACCCGATCCTCGGGGGCAACGAGATGGAGCTGCTGCCGGACACGCCGCGGTTCATCGATCGGCTGGTGGCGGACATTGACGCGGCCGAGCGGCACGTGCATCTGCTGTTCTACATCTTTCGGCCGGACGAGAACGGGATGAAGGTGCTCGAGGCGGTGCGGCGGGCGGCGGGGCGTGGGGTCAAGTGCCGGCTGGTGGCGGACGCGGCGGGATCGCGGCCGCTGTTTCGCTCGAGCGTGGTGGCGGAGCTGGGCCGCGTGGGCGTGGACGTGGTGGCGGCGCTGCCGGTGCGTCTGTGGCGTCGGAAGCTGTCGCGGCTGGATCTGCGCAACCATCGCAAGATCGCGGTGATCGACGGGCGGCTGGCGTACACGGGCTCGCACAACATCGTGGTGGAGGACTACGGGCACAAGCGGGCGGGCAAGTGGGTGGATCTGTCGGCGCGCTTCACGGGGCCGGTGGTGGCGCAGCTTCAGGCGACGTTTCTGGATGACTGGGTGTTCGAGACGGGGGTGCAGCTCGAGGGCGAGGACCTGTTTCCGCCGGCGACGGCGACGGGGCAGGTGGCGGCGCAGGTGGTGCCGACCGGGCCCAGCCACGAGGCGGAGACGTTTCGGCGTGTGCTGCTGGCGGCGCTGAACACCGCCCGGCGCAAGATCGTGATGACCACGCCCTACCTGGTGCCGGACGAGGCGACGATGACCGCGCTGGGCATGGCCGTGGAGCGCGGGGCGGAGGTGACGATGCTGGTGCCGGCGAAGTCGGACCATCCGCTGGTGGCGGCGGCGGGTCGTTTCTACTACGAGCCGCTGATGGAGATGGGCGTGCGGCTGTACCAATACTATGGCGGGCTGCTGCACGCGAAGACGATCACGGTCGATGACGCGTTCTCGCTGCTGGGCTCGGCGAACATCGACATCCGGTCGTTCTACCTGAACTTCGAGATCAACGTGCTGCTGTACGGGCCGGACGTGACGGCGGAGCTTCGTTTCGTGCAGCAGGCGTACCTGGCGCAGTCGCGGAGGATTTCGCCGCAGCAGTGGCGTCAGCGGGGCAGCGTGGTGCAGTTTGCCGAGGGCGTGGCGGCGTTGGCGTCGCCGCTGCTGTGAGCCACCGGGGCTGGCGGGCAGGCCGACGGCCGTTGTGTCGGTGGGCTCTTAAGGGGGGAAAGCCGGCCGGGTGCGGGTGGGCGGCTACTGGTAGGCGAAGAGATCGTGCCCGCCGAGGCACGAGCCGCGCTTCTCGGGCTTGGGGGCTTCGAAGAAGGCTTCGAGGACGTGGGCGTGGGTGAAGGGGGAGATTTCCACGAGCACGAGCGCGCCGAGGCGTCGTTCGTGGGCGTGGAGGCCGGTGTCGTCGGGGAGGATGGGCTGGTCGTGGCGGACCCGGGCCCTGTGGTGGTCGACGAGGACGACGACGGGCTCGTCCCGGACGTGGAGGAGCATGGCGACGGTGGAAGGGCTGAAGACGTTGCCATAGGCGGCGCCGAGCATGCGGGCGTCGAGGCCTTCGTCCTCGGGCGGGGTGTAGCTGGCGGCGGCGCCGAAGCGGGCGTAGGTGATCTCGCGGAAGACGTCGGGCGGGCACTCCCAGTCCGGGGTGAACCCGTCGTCGATAAGGGCGAGGTAGAACGCGTGCGGCGGCTGCTCGGGCTGGCTGTAGAGGTGGGTGCGGGGCCCGCCGCCGTCGAAGCCGGACAGCCCGGGGCCGAGCAGATGCCAACTGGCCAGGCCGACCAGGGCGAGGATGGCGACGGCGGCGGCGACGTGCCAGGGGCGGGTGTGCTGGTGCAGGTGGTCGCGCAAGCGGGCCAGCGGGGAG
>SKPT01000450.1 GCA_007119405.1 Phycisphaeraceae bacterium | reverse complement strand
TCTACTCGAAGGATGAGGTTCGCCGATTCCTGGCCAGCCGGCAAATCCGCCTCGCGGACGAATCGACGTTTGACATGCTGTGGCGCATCGCCTGCCTCACCAAACAAGGCACGCTCGGGCTCTTGAATGAGATCGTAGAGGGCATCGCCGAGCTCTACGGTGATGAGCCGGTGCGGCGCGAGGTTGTCGCGTCCATGCTTTTCATGCAGCTCGAAAACGACGCCGAGCTCGTGCTCGCCGCCGTCCAGGATCAGCAAGCCGACGAGCAGGCCGAGCCGGCGGCGGCGTAGGAGCAACCCATGGCTTGGACAGCGAAACAGAAGGCCCTCGCGGCCCAGGCGTGCAAGGCGATCGGCCTGGCAGACGAGCACCGCCGGCTCATCCTGCGCCAGTTCCCCGCCGCCCGCTACGACCAGGACGGCCGCCCCGCGGAGCAGCCGAGCACGCGCTCGAAGCGCCTCACGAATTCCGATTTCGAGGCGTTCATGGCGATCATCGAACGCCAGGCCGGCGGCCAGATCGTGCTCGCGAATCAGACATACGAGCCGGGGCACTTCCGAGCCAAAGCCGACGATCAGCTCCATCGCATGCGCCACCTCGCCCACCGCCTGGCTGACGCGCTGGAGTCCGCCGGCCTCCTGGAGCCCGGCCGCCAGGGCGTGCGACTGTGGATTGAAAAGTACGTCACCGAGGACGGCCCCGGCACCATCGAGGCCCTCGACTACGTCGGCCTGCACAAGCTCATCAACGGCCTGCGGGCCTACTCCCGCCGCCACGACGTGGAGCCCGCCGCCGCGTAACCCGCCAACCCCAGGAGCAGGGCATGGCAGCCCCAGCACAACCCCCGACACCCGAGACGAATCGCGACGCCACCGAACAGGCGCGCGAGCTGCACGAGCTCGCGGCGGACCTGCGCCGGGTCGCGCTACGGGTCGAGCACGCCGCCGCCCGCCTGGTGGACGATCCCGACGCCGTCACCGACCAGGGACTCATCCAGGCCGCCCTGGTCGAGCTCGGCCGGCGGGGCGAGCGCTCCAAGCTGCTCAAGCTCGATCGGCCCCTGCTCCGCGAGCTCTGCCACCGCCTCATCGAGCCGGGCGACTCCACCCACCAGACCATCGCCTGGCTCAGGGATCAGACCGACCTGTTCATCGGCAACAACGCGGTGTACCGCCTCCGAAGGAAGCTTCTCCGCACGATCGAACAGCTTTCAAACCCGCCTCAATCGGCCCATGCAGACCCCCGCCGGCGCGAGCTCATCGCCCTCGCCCTGGCCCAGGTCCGCCCCCGGCGCAACCAGCTCCTGACGCTGCCCGAGCCCCTGCTCATCGAGGCCCTGGAGCGTGGCCTGGCCAGCCCGTTCAACGGCTACCCCGGCCGCGCCTGGCTGCGCACACAAACCGCACTGACGATCAACAACCGCTCCTGGTTCACCCTCTGGGAACAGTTCCGCCGCCGCTACCAGGAGCTTGAGCGGCAGGCCGCACAACCGGCGCACGACGAGGCCGACCAGGCCGAGACGTGAGCCCCACCCGGGGGGGCCGGCCGCGAGCCGACCCCCCCGGGTGCGAATTCGACTTTCCGCAACAGCGCGGCCCTCGGGCGCCGTCATTTTCGTGCGCATCGCCCGCCGTTCCCCCTCCCGGGACTGCCGCGCGCGGGCGCGCGGCGCGCGGCAAAACCCTTGATAACGGCTTCAAAACGCGGGGTCGCGTGGCCATTTAGGTCTTTTTCGGCCTCGGCGTGGCCATATTGGTCCGGCGCCGGCGAGGCCGGTTTTCCGCCTGGATCTCGCGGCGGCGGATTCGTAAGCCTGCCTGTTGCCATAGCTTGCGCATGGCGTTTCCGGCGTTGCGCGTTCTGGCGCGTTAAAGCCCACGGTTGGCCACATTGACTGTCTCGGAACAACGATCAGATTGGCCACGCGGGACAGTAAATGGTCACGCCCCCACGCGCACAAGATCAGTGCCCGGGTCGGCCGTTGGGCCCCTGCACTTGGGTTGGCAATGTTGATCTGCGTCAGGCCCCGGGTCGCCCCGGCCGGGGCCACGGCGCCGGGCTGACGCCCCTTCAGGCTTGAGGGGAACTGCTCCAGCACCTACGCTGTGTCGGAACCCAGGCCACGAATGACCACGAACGCCAAACCCTCTTTGATCACCGCAAGATGTACACCTTCAAGTCGGTTGCGGCGCCCGGCCGCTGGCGGGGACGCCGCCGGTGGCACCCGTCCAGCACGGTTTCCGACGGCACCTGGAACGCGGCCTGGGGCACGCTTTGCCGCGGCCGAGCAAGGAGCACGCCTTGAGCGTTGAGATTGAAGCGAAAATGCGCCTCGCCGACCGCCAGGCGATCGTTGACCGCCTGCGCGAGCTCGGGGCCGAAGCGCAAGGCGAGATCCTCGAAACCAACACCTACTTCGACACCGAGGCCCACCGCCTCAAGAGCGGGGACGAAGGCCTGCGCATCCGTGTCGAGCAGCACGCCGACGGCTCGCAGCGCGCCACCATCACCCACAAGGGCCCGCGGGCCCACGGCCGGCTCAAGAGCCGCGCCGAGCACGAGGTGGCCATCGAAGACCCCCGCGCCGCCGGCGACCTGCTCTCGGCGATCGGCTTCGCCCCCGTGCTCAGCTTCGAAAAGCGCCGCACGCGCTACCGCCTCGACGACTGCTGCATCGAGCTCGACGCCCTGCCTTACCTCGGCGACTACATCGAGATCGAAGGCCCCAGCGACGAGCACGTGCTCAGCGTCCGCCAACGCCTGGGCCTGGACGACGTGCCCCTGGTCCGCGCCAGCTACATCGCCATGCTCGACAACCACCTCCGCGAGCATCGCCTCAACACCAGCATGATCCGCCTCGAGCCCGCCACCAACGGCCGCGACTGACCATCGTCGCCCGAGGCCCTCACCGCTGCACACCCCCCAATGCCGTCATTGCAGGTTCGCATGCGGCCGCGCCAGCCGCATGTTCGTCGGCAGCAGGTAGTTCTGCCCGCGATAGGTGTAGACCATGCCGGAGACGACGAACACCGTCGATCCGCCGCGCCGCGCCGCGGTGTTCTCCATCGACGCGAGCAACTGGCACGGCATCAGGCGCATCGGCGGCTCCTGGGCTTCAGGGGCATCGGCATCGAACACGAACATCGCCTCGGCCCCGTCGGCCGTGCGCGCCAGACGCCCGCGACGCTGGATCACCAGCT
>SKPT01000023.1 GCA_007119405.1 Phycisphaeraceae bacterium | reverse complement strand
CTCAGGTCAGCAGCTTCACCGCCATCCCTGAGCCGGCGTCGTTGACGTTGGTGGGTCTGGGCGGCGCGGTGCTGCTGCTGCGCCGCCGAGGCCGCGTGTAAAGTTCGAAACGGGCACACAACACGGGTGGGAACTGTGGAGGGCCGTGGTGTACGGCCCTCCCGCTTTTTGACGTTCGTTGTCAAGCGGGTCCGTTCGACCGGGTCGCTAACACAAAGGAGCGCCGCATGTCGCCATGCATCTGGTGTCGCGTCTGGGCCGTGCTGGTCCTGGTCGGGCTGAGCTTCGGTGGATCGGCGGGTCCGGCGGCGCAGGCGGGTTGGACGCCTGGGGCCGGGGGCGTGGGCATTGGTTTCCAGCTTGACGAGCCGCGGTACGTGACGCTCGTGATCGAGGATGACACCGGCACCCGCGTACGCAACCTCGTCTCGGAGCAGCGATTCGGCCCCGGCGAGCACACGGTGGTGTGGGACGGCTATGACGACGGCCGGATGGATCACGATCGCGGCCTGTTTCTGCGCTACCGGGTCGACCCGGGCGAGTACCGCGTGCGGGGAATCGTCCATGACGGGATCGAGATGGTGTACGAGTTTCCGATCCAGAGCCCGGGCGATCCGCCGTGGCATACGGCGGACGGCCGGGGGGCGTGGTTGGCGGACCATACGCCGGCGTCGGCGGGGCTGTACCTGCCGGCGGACGCCGGCTCGCCCCACGACCAGGCACGCGAGCAGGTGCTGATGGCGAGCCTGGTCGCTGAAAGCGGCGACGCGCTGGTGTGGATCGACCTTGATGGCCAGCGGCTGGGCGGGCAGAAGCTGTTCGGCTGGCGCGGCGGCACCGCGCTGGCACGCGCCGTCGGCGAGTGGGCCGACGAAAGCATCTACGCGTACACCCTGGTGGTGCGCTCGGCGACCTACCGCGTCAAGAGCCTGCACAGCGATCGGGGCTACGACATTGTCTGCGAGCACGAGCTCGATGAGCCGATCTCCGACCACTGGATGCAGCGGCAGGGCATGTCCGTCGCCGTGCATGGGCGGCTGGGGGTGATTTCGAGTCCGAGTGAGAACGAGCTGATCTTCATCGATCTCGAGGCGGGCCAGAAGGTTGGTACAGCCGAGGTGCCGACGCCCAAGGGCATGCACTTCGCCGACGCGGAGCACCTGGATGTCATCAGCGAGGCGCGGCTGCTGCGCTACCGTGTGCGGTGGGAGCCTGGTGAAGCACCGACGGCCGAGCGTGCGCGCGTGATGATCGACGAGCATCTTGACGCGCCGCACGCCATCGCCCGCGGGCCAGGCGGAGAGCTGTTCATTTCAGACCATGGGGACAGCCACCAGGTCAAGGTGTTCACCGCCGATGGGTCGTTCGTCCGCGCCATCGGGCAGGCGAACAACGGCCGCCTGAACCTGGGCGAGATCTACGACGAACGCAACATGCACTACCCGGGACAGGTCGCGGTCGACCCGAACGGGCGCGTGTGGGTGCCGGAAATCAGCAACGCGCCGCGCCGCGTCAGCTACTGGAGCACGGCAGGCGAGTTCCTCGGCGCGGACTACGGCCCGCCGTGGTACGGCGGCGGAGGCACGCTCGATCCACGCGACAAGACCCGCTTCTACTACCAGCTCGGCGGGCCGCTGGAGTGGAAGCTGGATTGGGACGAAGGCACGGCCGTACCCAAACGCCGCTACCAGGACGACGACTACGGTGGGGACATTTTACGCGGCGGCAGCGGCCGGCCGGAGCGCCCCATCTACGTCAACGGCCGACAGTACATGACCAATGCGTGGAACACCGGGCTGCGCTACAACGTCGGCGGCTCGCTCTACATGTGGCACGAGGACCGCATCGTGCCCGTGGCCTGGGCGGGCAACCTCGCCCACCTGCTCGACGAGCGCCGCGGCGCCCGCCTGCGCTACCGCGAGGAGCTCGAAGCGTACTACGAGGAGCAACTGAACCCGCACAACCGTTACGGCGACCCCTACTGGGTGATCTGGACCGACCGCAACTTCGACCACCACGTGCACCCCGACGAGCTGGAGGTGATCCCCGTCCGGTTCGACCTGAACCTGATCATGGGGGCGGCGTTTTTCGATGACCTGGCCATCACGGACTGGATCGGCATGCACCTGCCGCCGCCCGTGTCGTTCACGGACGACGGGGTGCCGGTCTACGACACCAGCGCTTTCCACGTGATAACCGGCTACACGCTGCGCAGCACGGGGCACAACTGGGTTGGCCGCGAGGACGAGGGCCGCGTCATCCTCAGCGACGACTGGGCGATCCGGCTGTATCACCATCACCACTCACGCGACGGCAAGCGGATCCAGGGCTGGCATGGGGGAACGCGCCGCTGGACCTACCCCATCGAGCACGACAGGCCGCAGGAGCCCGGGCAGATCGTTCAGCCGACGCGTGTGCTGGGCCCGCCCATCCAGCCGCAGCAGGGCGACGCCGGCGCGTTCATCGCGATCAACGGCGAGATGGGCAACATCTTTCTTGTGACGGACGACGGCCTGTTTCTCCAGACGCTTGGCGGGGACGTGCGCAACACGCCGCCGCTGCAAGAGGCCGAGGTGCAGCGTGGCGACGTGATCGAGAACGTCACGTTTCGCCAGGAGCATTTCCGCCCGACAATCACCGGCACCGAGGACGGCGGCATCTACCTGATCGCCGGGCATGAGTTTTCGGCGATCTTCCGCCTCGATGGGTTCGAGAGCGTCGAGCGCCGCGCGTTTGGCAGCGTGACGCTGGACGCCGAGGCCCTGTCCGACCTGCCGCCGGTCGTGGCGCGGGACCTCGACGAGGCCGGCCGGCTGAGCAAGGAGGTGTTGATCACCGACGAGCCGGCGCGGGTGGACGGCCGGCTTGACGACTGGCCCGCCGGGACGCGGTGGGTCGAGATCGGCGGGCACGCGTCGGCCGCGGCGCGCGTCGCCGGCGATCGGCTGGTGCTGGGCTACCGCACGGGCGACGAGGAGGCCCTGGCCAACCACGCCGACGACCATCGCTTCCTGTTTAAAGCCGGCGGCGCGGTGGATCTGATGCTGCGCGTCGAGCCTGATGATGACGACGGGGCCGTCCGCGCGGGCGATCTGCGCCTGACGGTGGCGCAGGTCGACGGGGCGTACCGGGCGGTGCTCTCGCGGCAGGTCGCGCCCGCGACGGACGAGCGCCACGGCGTTCATTACGAGTCGCCCGTCGGTGAGGTGCGCTTCGACGAGGTGGTGGATGTCAGCGAGCAGGTGGAGGTGGCGCAACGCGAGGGCGACGTGGAGGTGGCGGTGGCGCTGGAGTTGCTGGGGCTGCGGCCGGAGCCGGGGCAGACCTACCTGGCGGACCTGGGCGTGTTGCGCGGTGAAGGCCCACGAACGGTCCAGCGGCTGTACTGGAACAACCGGGACACGGCGATCGTCAGCGACGTGCCGGCCGAGGCCCGCCTCAGGCCGGGGCAATGGGGGAGATGGAGATTCGTCACGCCGGACGAGGACTGAACAATGATCCGGGAACAAGGACCGAACATGACACGATCGGCGATGTGGTTTACGGTTATGGTGATCGTTCTGATGTTTACAGGCGATGTTTCGGCTCAGCATCTGGACCGCCGGGTGGACAACCTCGAAACGAGCTGGATCGGCAACAGCTTCGCCGGCGGTGATCGCTGGGTGCAGAACAGCATCTTCAAGATGCAGGTCCAGCCCGACGGCACCGTCTATACCTGGAGCGGATGGGACGAGGCCGGCCGACGCTACGGCATCTATAAGGATGGCGACGTGATCGGCAACGAGGACAAGGGCATCGAGACCGACCGCGTTACCGTGGCGGGGCACACCTGGTACATCGTGGACTACGAGGAGCGGCGCCAGTACCGCCGGTGGGGCACGGGCGTGGCCAGGGAAGGCTCGGACCTTGAGCTTGAGGACGTGGTGATGCCCACGGGCCTGGGCATCGATCGCGTCAACGACCTGCTCATGGTCGCCGACGACGGCATCGGCCAGCGGGTGGTCAAGTTCTACGACCCCGAGACGGGCGAACTGGTGCGAACCTTTGGCGTGCCGGGGGGGATCTATCCCAGCGAAGTCGGCGGCGACCCGTCGCAGGATGGGGTGATCGAAAGCGACCTGCAATTCTGGGACCTGACCGGCACGGGTACCGACGACCAGGGCAACATCTATGTTGCCATGAGTGAGGAAGGCCAGAGTGGAAGCTCCATCCGCGTTTTCAACCACGAAGGTGACGAGCTGCTGTGGGAGGTGCACAGCCACCTGTTCACGGACGTCGGCGGCTTCGAGCCGGGCACGGATGGCAAGATCGTGCGTGGCATGCAGGAGCGCTACGTGATCGATTACGACCAGCCCCCGGGGCAGCAATACACCCGCGTCGGGTACAGCCAGAACAGCAACCGCGACCGCGACGACTGGCGCCAGGGCGGGCTCGGCGCGGCGATGTTCCGCAAGGTCGATGGCCGACTGTTCATGTTTCAGAATACGCAGGGCAACCGCCTGACCTATTACCGCTTCGACCGTCAGAGCCACGGTGAGATTGCGATTCCCGTCCGGCCACTCTATGACCTGGTCGAGCGCGGCGCGCGCACCAACTTTCACATCACCGGCAACGCGGACGTGTGGAAGGCGTACGGATCGACGATCACCGGCTACCGATGCCGGGGCGTCAATGATGACGGCGAGCTGGAGTGGGACGAGCCGGTCACCTTCGGCAAGCCGGAGGCGTTCGGCCACCTGTTGACGGTCAACTACGCCGGGGGGGAGAGTGACACGATGTACGTCGGCGGCTTCCCGCCGGGCGAGCAGCCGCACGGCTGGTGGCATGTCGGGTCGCTGCTGGCGCGCTACGACAACTGGCACGACGAGCCGGAGCTCGTCTGGTCCATCGAGCTGCCCTACGCGCACGAGGAGCGCAACGTGCCCGATCGGGTGGTCAACAGCGTGATCGTGGTTGAAGGCGACTACGTTTTCGTCAACTACTGCATCTACAACACCGATGAGCCGGAGATCGACACGCCGGGGGTGATCAATGTGTATCGCAAGGATGACGGCTCGTTCGTGGGCGAGATCTTCGCCGGGCCCGAGGTGCACTGGCAAAGCTCGTGGCACGACATTCGCCCGGCATTCGACGTCAAACAGCGCGCCAACGGCGAGTACGTGATCCTCAGCGAGGAGAACTGGAAGGCCAAGACGCTGCTGTTCCGCTGGCGGCCGGAGGACTGAACCTCGGCGGGTGCGCCCGCCATTAAGCGCTGCTCCCGGCCCGTGGGTGCGGGGGCCTCGAGCGAACACGGTTGCAGGGGCCCTCCGTACCCAGCGGATTTGCGCCGGCGGTTGCATGCGTCCAGCGCGAATCGCGCCGCTCAGCGCCGGCGCATCAGGATCAACGCGCCGCCGATGCCCAGCAGCACGGCGGTCGTGGGCTCGGGGATCGCCAGCGTGTCGATCATGTGCTGGGCGATCTCGGTCGATCGCTTGTGCTCGTTGGGAATGTGCAGGAAGTCGTAAGGCCGCTGCGTCGTCGGGCTGAAGCTGATGAGGTTGGTCAGGTTCTGCTTCTCGGCGCCGGTGATGAGGCTGTTGTCGAACAGCCAGGTCAGCAGCACGCCGTCGCCCACGGCGTTGTCCAGGACGAGCCCGGAGTCGCGGTAGCGCACGTTCAGGGGTGTTTCGGGCAGCGAATCGAGCATCTCCTGCGTCAGGCCGTCGCGGAGCTGGAAGTTGTAGTGAACCACCGGGGCGCGTTGGAGCATGACGTGCGAGCCCCACTGGTCCTGGGCGTTGTATTCGCGGATCGCCAACCAGAGCACAATCATGCGCTCGGCGATCTCCGGCTTCTGGAGCAGAGCGGTGGCGACCGTGGTCGGCGCCCCGCCCACGACGAGCACGAGCGGCTCCTCCGGCGAGGCCTTCATCGCCTCCTCGACGATCAGGTTGCTGCCGTCCGTGGGCGTGAAGACGGTGTCGGAGATGTTGCCGCTGGCGGGCTGTTGCAGCGGGTCGGCGGCGCCGGCGGTGTAGTCGGGCGTCCGGGTCCAGCCCGACTCGATCGCGAGGTTGCGGAATTCGGTGAAGTCGTCGATGCTGTCCTGAAGCGAGTAGAGCCGACCGCCGTCCCACATGTCCGCCGTCGTGATGAATCCGCGCAGGTCCATGCGGCCGAGGTGATGCTGCGCGGCGGCGAAGCCGGAATCGATCACGTCCAGCCACCAGTCGTTGTCGTAGATGACGGGGTTGTCCGGCCCGACGCCGGGGATCTTGAGGCTGCCGTCAACGATGCTGAAGTCCGGCCCCCAGCCGCCGTCCTGGCCGGGCGGCGGCGGGTCCGGGTCGGGGCCGGGGTCGGGGTCGGGGTCCGGCGGCGTGGTGCTCGTGGCGTGAACGCTGAAGCTGCTCAACGCTCCGCCACCGCCGGGCGAGCCGAAGCCAACGTGGTTCAGCGACGCGTCGGCGAACGGCGAAGCGACCGCGGATTGCGCCGCGAAATCGAACGACTGCATGCCGACGCTCAGGTCCGTCACCGACCCGCTGGCGGCATCGAAGGTGAGGCTCAGGTCATGGAAGGCGGTGTCGTCGAAGTCGTCGACGAACAGGCCGGTCTGCCGCCACTCGTTGTCGCGGGTGACGATCTCGCCGGCGCGGTTGATGCCGATGCCGCGGAACCCGCCGTCGTGAAAGTGGTTCATGCCCGACCCGCCGGTGGCCTGCTGCTGGTTGTCCTGCCAGGTGCCCAGGAACATGGCGCGGTGGGCGTCGAAGTTGGGTCCGGTCGGGACGCTGAGCCGGGCGGAAAGGGTGACCTCACCGCCGAGGGTTCCCGCGGTGGCGAGCTGACCGCCGGTGTCGAACTGGGGCACGGCGGCGATGCGGCCTTGGTCGCCGTGGTCCTGGACGGCGACGGCATCGAGGCCCCAGACGTCGGCGTTGCCCGTGAAGCTCCACGTGCTGCCGGGCACATTGGCCGTGTCCGGCGCCAGGCCGTGCAGCGCGTCGCCGGAGGTGCCGGCGGTGAAAAGGTCTTCAATGACGGTGGTGCCCAAGGCCGGCGCCGGCACCAGGGCCACCGTTGCCGCCGCACACGCCGCTGTTCGCAGGCAGGTGAACATCAGTTGCTCTCTCCTTTCCCGGTGGATGTGAATCTTGGCGCTGACCGGCCGCTTCCGAGCCTCGGCACCCGCGGCGGCATCGAAACCAAAATAGTACCTTGATCAAAGATACTCTGTTCTGCTCTCCCGTCAACCCTTTTTCCGGGCAGACCTTCCGTCGCGGGCCCAAGGGGGGTCGACCCCGGCGGAGCGAAAATCAACATAAACTACCTTATATTTTGATTTTACATTAAGAACGGTTGCCGGGCGCCTGTTGCGACGCGCCCGTCGGGGGGATGCCGGTTGCACGACCTTACCAATTTTATACAATCCATCCATAACGCCATCGCCGCTATGGCTCATCGGAACCCGGCGCGTCAAGCCGCCGTCGGCACATCGCCTTGCCATTCGACCCGTCAACCCCAAAAAAGGAGCACGCTGATGCACCGTTCAACCCATCGGCGCCGCGGGCACGCCGGCCTGGTCGGGCTCATGCTGCTGATGATCGCCACCCCTGCCGCGGGCTTCCGCATCGGCTGGTCCACGCCCACCGAGTCGTTCGTCAACGCCTGGGCGGTCGACCCCGACCATGCCGAGCAACGCTTCCAATCCGACGGCCGCCTCCGCGTCCAGCTCATCGACACCAACATCCCGGCCAATCTGCTCCGCCCCGGCGAGCAGGCGGAGTTGACGTTCCAGTTCCAGAACCTGACGGCCGAGCCGATGCCGGTGCGCGGCGCCTTCGATGTGTTCGAGCAGCAGGCCTACAACGAAGACCCCGGCTCGCTCGGGGTCACGGGCCTGCGACGCACGCGCGACGTCGCCCGCATCCCATTCGAGCTGGAGATTCCGGCCGAGGGGTTCAAGAACCTGACCATCGACCCCGAACTGCCCGAGCGCTTCGGCGGCTACGTCGTGATCGCCGACGTCGATGGCCACGGCCGCTTCTTCGGCGGTGCCCTGGCGCGCATCCATGAAGTTCACCTGCCCGAGGGAGCGCAGTTCCGGCGCTACACGATGGACAGCGACGACATCGACCAGTTGAAACGCCTCGCCGCCTACCCCAACCGCATCGGCATGACCTACAAGCCGACGACGGACGAGGACTTTGACCAGTGGTGGGACACGTATCACAACATGCGCCTGCTGCGCCGGATCGGCGAGGCGGGCATGACCACCACCGTGGAGTTCGGCCACGGCGTGCCATGGCACGCGCCCTACCAGCCCCTGGGCCGGCCGCGACCGCTGCTCCAGTATGTCGACGACAAGCCCATCATCACCACCTATTACCCCGCGGACATGGCCTGGAAGCCGGCCTACGATGAGGACTGGCAGGAGTTCGTCTACAGGCTGTGCGTGGAATATGGCTATCCCCGGGGCCCGATCAACGGCGTGATGCTGTGGAACGAGCCGTGGGAGGGCAGCTCGATCGCCGGCTGGGGCGCGGACATGCTTCGCTATCGCGACATGTACCGCCACATGGCCAAGGGCGTGCAGCGCGCCCGCGAAGACGCCGGCGTCGACGTGCGCATCGGCGGCAACGACTCCATGTCCAACACCTTCGACAAGTTCTTCTCCGACGGCTCGACGGAATACCTCCAGTGGCTCGACTTCATGAGCGTGCACTACCAGGGCAACACCTCGGGCTCGACCATCAGGCTGTTCCGCCAGCGCGAGCACGAGAACGGACCCACCGAAATCTGGGACACCGAAAGCTGGGCCGCGAACACGGAGGAAGGCGTCGCCGCCCTGATCGCCGCCAAGGCGTCGTTCGGCTATGACCGGATCGTGGGCATCTTTGGCGGCGGGACGATGGATCGCCTGGACGTGGACGTGCAACAGGCCGACGACGAACCCGAGCGGCGCACGCTGCCGGCCGCCTGGCCCATCAACGCGGCCATCGCCGCCTCGCAGAAGTTCGTCGGCGAGCGGGCGTTCCGCAAGCTGCTTTTCGACAACGGCCTGCCCTGGGTCATCGTCTTTGAAGGCGAGGACGGCGACCGCGACGATGGCACCGCCGTTGTCGTCGGCGACCTGGGCCCGGCGTTCCAGGACGAGGTGCCCGCGTTCCCCTTCTGGATGGTGCGCGGCCTGGCCGAGGCCGAGGACAAGCGCCGCGCCCGTGAGCAGCTCGCGGCACTTCCGGAAAACGCAGCTTCAGAAGAGCGCGAAGCGTTGAAGCAGGTGCTGGCCGGCTTTCAGCACCTGCGCGACGCGCGGATGATCATCAACGATGCGGACCGACGCTTCGCCGCCTACGGCACCTACGGCAACGAACTGGAGCACGACGGCGAGCGACTGATCGTCCCCTTGTCCGGCGAGGGGATCTACGTTCGCGTGCGCCCGGGCGAGGCGACCTTCGATGAGCTGCTCGAGGCGCTGGCCGCCGCGCGAATCGAGGGGTATCAGCCGATCGCGGTGGTCGCGCGCGACATGCTCGAGCGCATCGAGGACCAGCCCACGCTGCGCCTGGAGCTGACGAACGTGCTGAATCGGCCCATCGAGGCGGAGCTGGAGCTGACCCTGGGCGAGCTTCAGGTCGATCACCCCGACGCGATCCGCCTGGCCCCGCACGAGACGCGCGAGGTGGCGGTGCGGGTGACCTCCGGCGAGCCGGATGCCAGCAACGTCTACCCGCTGTGGCTGCGGCTCGATGCCGGCGAGGATGGCTGGGTCGAGCACGAGGAGCCGATGCGCGTGAACGTGATTGAGCAACGCACCATCACGGTCGACGGGTCGCTGGACGATTGGGACGGCGTGCTGCCGCAGCCCATCGAGCAGGAAGCGGCCGCCGACCTGACGCTCGAACAGGAGGCCTGGTTCCCGCACGAAGCGATGCCCGAGCGGCTGGAGCAGGGTTTCGCCACGGCGTACCTCGCCTATGACGACGACAACTTCTATTTCGCCGCGCGCATCGCCGACACGACACCCCACCCGGGCGGGGTGCGCTTCGAGACGCGCGACGACGACGCCTACTTCTACCCGGAGACGGTCTACATCCAGTTGGACGAGCAAGGCCAGCCCGTCGCCGAGCCGGACCCCGAGCAGCTCGAAGCCCTGACCTGGCCGGAGGGCGTCAGACGCTACTCCTACCGCCAGCACCCGGACCTGCCGGCCGGCCACGCCCAGGGCACGGCGCTGGACAACGTGCAGCTCGCGTTCAACGTCGTGCCCCCGGGCGACCCGGAAGGTCATCTCGAGCCGTGGAGCTGGGACGCCTATCCCGAGAACACCCGGCCGCACTACACGCGCGGCCCATGCACGGACCTCGAGTACGCCCTGAACAAGGTGGCCGAGGAGCATGGCGGCGGCACGGAGATCTGGCGCCTGCGCCATCCCGGCATGCCGCCCAAGCACTTCTACCCGCGCCAGCCCGAGTCGCCTTACGACGGCCCGGTGCATGACGGGAAGCTCGTGATCCGGCACGAGGACAACACCCGCATCGTCGAGGCGGCGATTCCCTGGTCGGAGATCCCGCTGGTGCGCCAGCGCCTCGACGCGGGCGAGACGATCAAGTTCAGCTACCGCGTCAACGACGACGCGGGCGTGGGCACGATGGAGCTGGCGCGGCAGCGCAGCGTGTCGCGATGGGGCTACGCGTTTCAGGTGGACTGGGCGCGGTCGTGGGCGAACGAGGTCGAGTTCCGGTTTGAGCGATGAGCGTCGGCGGGCCAGACGGAACGTCGGCAGATTGCCGAGTGCTCTGGATCAGGTGCAGATGAATACGCTTGCGATCACGTCCAGCGAGGTTCGGGCCGGGTGCCTTGAGGCGACTCACCGTCGGGCGGCTGTCGAGGCGGTGACGCGGTGGGGCTACGTCGTCCTCAAGGACGTCGTTGACGCGGCGCACGTCGAAGTCCTGCGGCATCGGATGCTCGAGGATGTGGAGCAGATTCTGTCCCGACGCGAGATACCGACTCAGTTCACGGCCGGCCATCTACAGCAGGATCCACCGCCATTTGCTCCGTTTCTGTTCAAGGACGTGCTGCTGAACGACCTGGTCACCGACGTGACGGAAGCGGTTCTGGGCCGGGGCGTAAAGAACACGTTTTACAGCGGCAACACGAATCTCCCCGGCTCTGAAACGCAGCCGGTGCATGCCGACATCGGTCAGCTCTGGCCGAACCTGGAGCATGCGCACCCGGCCTATGGCCTTGTGGTCAATGTCCCGGTGGTGGACATGGGGCCGGAGAACGGTTCGACGGAGTTGTGGCCGGGAACTCATCTGGACACCTCGATTGCGATTCAGGACGGCAACATACGGGTGGCGGCCGAGCGTGTGGCGGCGCAGCGTGCGGTGGCGGACCCCGTGCAACCGGTGGTTTATGCCGGCGATGTGCTGATTCGCGATGTCCGGATGTGGCATCGCGGGATGACGAACCGATCCGACGAGCCGCGGCCCATGATCGCCATGATTCACAACTGCGCGTGGTGGAAGGACGCGCAGATACCGTTTCCGAAGGGCACTGAATCATTCTTTCGCCATGACCGCCTGAACACCAGCGCGGTGTTCGTGGACGAGCCGATCGACTACATCGGCCGAACCACCCGCTTCGATGTCCGGCACTGATGCCCTGGCCGGGGTTGGATGCCTAAAGCCGACCGATGCCAATGGAGGAACGACGATGCGCTGCTTGACGATCGGGGGCCGAGGGATGCGCCAGATACTGGTGGCATGCCTGACCCACAGCTTTGCCATGGCGGTTGCGGCTGAGGAACTTGAG
>SKPT01000354.1 GCA_007119405.1 Phycisphaeraceae bacterium | reverse complement strand
CCTTCGGCATGCTGTGTGGCACCCCAAACACACGGTTCGCTCGCTTTCGCGAGAAATCCTCCAGTGGCACGCCGGATCCCGCTTCGCGCCCTTCGCCGCCTTCGCCGCTTCGCGGTGAGATCGAAGCACGTCACACCGCGCGCGGATGGGCCTGGTCGTAGGCCTCGCGCAGGCGCATCGTCGACAGGTGCGTGTAGATCTGCGTCGTCGACAGCGACTGGTGCCCGAGCAGCTCCTGGACGCTGCGCAGGTCGGCGCCGTTGTCCAGCAGGTGCGTGGCGAAGCTGTGGCGCAGCGTGTGCGGGCTGATCGCCGGGTCTAGGCCGGCTTCCTTGAGGTACTTGTCGAGCTTGCGGCGGACCGAGCGTGCCGAGAGCCGCCCGCCGTTCTTGTTGACGAACAGCGGGACGTTGGGGTCGACCGTCGCCCGCTGGCGCAGGGCGCGGAAGCGATCGTCGGGCTCGAGCAGCGTCAGGTAATGCTTGATCGCGCCCAGGGCGTGGGAGCCCAGCGGGACGATGCGCTGCTTTCGGCCCTTGCCGCGGACGTGCAGGGTCTGCCCGGCCAGGTCCAGGTCGGCGCGGTTGAGCTGGGCGAGCTCGCTGACGCGGATGCCGGTGGAGTAGAGCGTTTCGAGGATCGCGCGGTCGCGGGCGCCCAGCGTCTCGTTTTGTGCCGGGGCGGCGAGCAGGCGCTCCACGTCCTCGACGCCGATGGCCTTGGGCAGCCGCTTGGCCTGCTTGGGCGTGCGGATGAGCATCATCGGGTTGGCGGCGACGATGTCGCGGCCGTGGGCCCACTTGTAGAAGGAGCGCAGCGTCGCGATCTTGCGCGCCGTGGTCGCGGGCGAGTAGCCATGGCTCTGCAACGAGGCGAGGAACCCGCGGACGACCATGGCGTCGGCCTCGGCGATGCGCTCGTCGAGCATGGCCTGGGCCTCGGCGTTCTCCGGCAGCGTCGAGGCCAGGTGCTCGGCGAACTGGCGCAGGTCCGCCCCGTAGCACCGTGCGGTGTAGGGGCTGAAGTGGCGCTCGAAGCGCAGATAGTCCACGAACCGCTCGATCAGCCGACTCTGGATCGCCATGTCACTTGCTTCCTGGATCCGTTTAGGGGGAAACCGATGCCCAACGCCGCTTACGACGGCCCGGCCGCACGCCCGGCCAAATGACCGGCCAGGCGCGCCCCGAGGCGCCGGACGATCTGCTGGCTGAGCACCGCCGCGTCGAATGCATCCAGCTCCACCTCCGGATCGGCCGCCAGCTCGCGCAGGTGAGCCAGCAGCTCGCGCTCCTGCCCCGGTGCGCAGCGAAAGACGAACCGCCGATCGGCCTTGAGCAGCACCAGCTCGTGCGGCGCCTCGCCGGGTTCGTGATCGATCTGGTTCATCGGTCGCTCGCTCCGCGGCCCCCGTCGGCCGCGGAGGCGACCGCTACGAGGGGTTGTCCGGCGGGCCCGCGTCGTCGCCTCGCGGCGATCGCAGCCTGCGGGCCTCGGCCTCCAGCAGCCGCTCGGCCGCCGAAAAGGCCACAAACTCCGTGAACAGGTCCATGCTGATTCGATACAGTTGCCACCCCGCCGGGTCGTCGCGGTCGATGCCGCGTCGATGGGCGTAGCGCTGCATGTCCCGCCGCACGCCCGGGTCGGCGGCGTACCACAACCCGGTGACCAGGGACGCGGGCATCAGCTCGGCCGCGCCGGCCTCCAGGTGCTCGGGCCGGGCCAGCGTGTCGGTGCCGGCGCGCACCAGCTCGCGCACGTTCAGCCCGTGGCCGGGCTCCTCGACCCAGCGCTCGCCGGCGAACAGCTCCAGCGCCAGGCCGATCGCCGGCGGGTCGTAGCTGTCGTAGGCGGTCAGCGTCCCGACGACGATCGCGTCGGCGTTGAGCAGGCGGCGCAGCTCCTGGGCCTGGGCCGGGTCCTCCAGCGACGCCAGCCCGGCCGCGTCCATCGCCGAGAGCACGCGGTTGACCGCCAGCACGGTCAGGCCCTCGGCCGTCTCGAGCTGCCGGGCTAGGTGATCGGCGATGCGCATGGGGTCCGGCTCAATGGAGCCCGACTCGTTGCGTAGCGGCACGACGGCCCAGACCTGCTGCTCGTCGTAAGGCGAGCTCAGCCGCGCCTCGTCCCCGGTGGTGTTGCACCCCCCAGCCGCGAGCATCACCAGCAGCGCGACCAGCGCTGCGGCCGGGCCGCGGCTGCACATGGACTGTTCACTTGTCATGGCATCCTGCCAGGGTTTCACGCCACAGCCTCCGCTGGGCCACGATCCCGCCAACTCCCCCCCGCACCGGGTGGCACCCGGTGAATGACGCCGCTCAATCGGCCCGCGCCGCCGGGTCACTGTCCCGCTCGGGTCGGGCGAGCCTCAGGGCCCGATCGGGGCGCACGGCCCAGATCGTCTCGTCGCCGACGCGGGCGCGGTTGGAGACGAAGTAGATCGTCCCGTCGCTGGCCCAGGTGGGCTGGACGTTGGCGAAGCGGCCTTCCGTCAGCCGGACCCGGCCGTTGCCGTTGGCCCCGACGATCCAGACGTCGGCGTGCGTGGGCCTTGACGCTTCATCGGACGAGCCCTCGGGAATGGTGCAAAAAACCACGAACTCGCCGTCGGGGCTCCACCGGGGGGTGATCAGCGCCGCGTCGTGGCTGGCGACGATCTCCGTGGGGGAGACGGCCTCGCCGTCGCGGTAGTCGACCGTCCAGACGCTGAACTGACGGCTGCCGCGCTGCCGCGGGCGCTGGAATAGGATGCGGTTGTCGGCCGGCGACCAGCTCGGGAAGAGCCCGGGGCCGATGTACTGCTTGCGTGAGGGGTTGGCGACGTCCACGACGACCAGCTCCCACTGCCCGCTGGGCCCGCCAAAGGCCGCGTACACCAGCTTCTGCCCGTCGGGCGAGAAGCTCGGGTGCAGGTCGTGGGTGTCGGTGCGCGTGATCTGGACGGGCTGGCCGCCCTCGACGTCCATGACGTAGATGTCGTACGTGCCGCCGCGGTCCGAGGCGAAGGCGATGCGCCCGCCGTCGGGGCTGAACGTGGGCGTGACGTCGTTGGAGGGGTCGTTGGTCAACTGGGTGAGGGTCGAGCCGGTGACGCGCTTGATGTAGAGGTTGGAGGTCTCGCGATGGCGCGTCGAGGCGAAGACGATCTGCTCGCCGTCGGGCGAGACGGCGGGGTCGAAGTCGCCGCCCTCGCCGGTGAAGGTGACCTG
>SKPT01000021.1 GCA_007119405.1 Phycisphaeraceae bacterium | reverse complement strand
GGGTAGAGCGAAGCGAAACCCACCACGATGCTCGTAGATCCAAGGCAAGACTGGTGGGTTTCGCTTCGCTCTACCCACCCTACATCAATAGTTCACGGCGTTGGGTGCCACTGGCGGCTTGTCCGCCAGTGCCTCGGCGGTGCGTCATGCGGTCGGCGTTCGCGGACCTCGCTCGCGGACGCGCTCGGACCACGGCACCCGGTGACGATGAATTGGGCGATCAGAACGGCGGCGGGGGCGCGCCGTCGTCCTCGGGCATGGGCATGTGCTGCGGGCCCATCGCGTCCATCGCCTCAAAGTACTCGACCACCGCGCGGATGGCCTCGCTGGGCACGTGGAGGCGCTGGGTGACCACGCCCTCCTCGACCGCCGCGCCATACGTCGCAGGCTGCACGTCCGGGTCCACCTCGATCGCCGGCATGCCCAACATCATCACGAACCCGTTGGCCAGTTCCGCGATGGCGGGCAGGCTCAGGTAGCCCTCGGCGAAAGCGTTGGGGGGCAGGCCGGCCTCGCGGGCGGCCTCCAGCGCCGGGGCCGTGCCCAGGCCGTCGGCCGTGTCGATCAGTGCCAGCGCTTCGCGCAGGAGCTCGCGGTCCAGCGTCATCGTCGTCACGATGCGCTCGCCCTTGGCCGCGATGTACATCGCCGAGCTCTGGGCCGCCATCATCGGGTCAAGGTCCTCGGGAAGCTCGTGGTCGATCGTCATCTCCGCCACCGCGATGCCGTCGATCTGAAACACGTCCGGCTCATACGTCGCGACCATGCGGGCATGGCGTGGCTCGTCCGCCATCTGCCAGGGATCGGAAATGGGCACCTCGACCCCGTCCATCGCCTCGGTCAGCTCGCGCTGGAGCTGAAGGAAGGCTTCGACGTCGTCGACGCGGGTGATCTGCACGCCGCGCATGAACTCGCCGCCGCCCATCATCATCATCTCCGGCACCTGGAGGACCATCGCGCCGCTGCGCGTGAGGCGCATCGCCTGCATCGAGGGCTCGACGAGCGGGGCGATCCAGCGGACGGCCTCGGGCAGCTCGTCCGCGTCGGGCATCAGCTCCAGGACCACCTCGGCGATGCGGTCCAGGTCCAGCACCGTCAGGTCGATGGTGCTGGCGACGAGCCAGGGGATGTCGGGCAGGCGGTCGAGCTCGGGCTTGGCCTGGGCCTCGCCGCCGGGGAAGAAGCCGGCCAGTTGCGAGTCGGCCACCAGGCCCACGTGCTGATCGAAGGACAGGCCCGCCTCGCCGACATGCAGGCTCAGCAGCGCCGAGCGCAGCCCGTCCAGGGCCATCTCGGCCAGGTCCCGGCCGACGGCGTCGATGATGTCAAAGACGACGGCCGACTGCGGGTCCATCATGCGCGCCTCGTCGGCCAACATCTCGAGCTGGAACTCCAGCATGTCCAGCGACTGGCGCAGCGCCGGGGCCAGGGCGGCGATGTCGATGTACAGCATCGCCTGGGCGGTCGCGACGGCCCGGTCGCCGGCGCCGCCGAGCCCGGCGAGCTCGACGCCGAGGTCCTCGCGGTCGAGGGCCTGCAGCGCGTCGTGTGACTCGGCGATCAGGGCATGGTCGCCGAGGCGGGTGGCGTGGGCGTCGGGGGTGTCCGGGAGCATGACCGGGGTCAGCTCCGCCTCGCCGTCGCCGCCGAGGCCTTCGACGAACTGCGCGTAGTCGGTCACGGGGATCATGATCATGATCGCCGGCTCGATCCCGACGGTGATCGCCTCACCGACGCC
The DNA here is from genome assembly GCA_007119405.1 of Phycisphaeraceae bacterium. The sequence goes on along the minus strand of SKPT01000021.1, from coordinate 1,483 downwards.
AACGAACACGACCAGCAGCGCCCCGTCGTCGTCGATGCCCGCGTCGAGGCCGAGCTCACGCTTGAGCTCGCCCAGCACGTCGTCGAGCTCTTCGGTCGGCAAGCCGGTGGCTTGGCGAAAGCTGGCGATGGCTTCGCTGGCACCGGCGAGGTTGGGCACCGCGAGGATGATCTCGGCGCCGGCGGGCACGTGCTCAAGCGCCGCGTCAAAGCGGTCGCGGGCATCGGCCTGCCCCGGCCAGGCCAGCAGCGCCACCAGAAGCAGGATCGAAACAGGAGCGACAGGGCGGGCATGCGACATGGCAGGGCTCCCAGGTTGTTGGTGCGGCCGAACGCCGGCCATGATAGCCTCAAGCCGGCAGCGGTGGGCCTGGGGCGGGAATCCCGCCCCTCGCCGCGCCCGGGACCGGCGATGCCCGGCCGTGGTAAAATCCAGGGCTATGCCTGATGCACGCGGCAAGCGGGTCCTGGTGGCGATGTCCGGCGGGGTTGACTCGTCCGTCACCGCCGCGCTGCTGGCACGCCGGGGCTACGAGGTGCTCGGCTGCTTCATGCGCCTCGGCTCCGACCACGAGGCCGAGGGCGAGTACGACAACATCTTCGACGGCGCGTGCGACCCGGCCAGGCAACCGCCGGCCCATCGCCAGGGCTGCTGCTCCGTCAACGATGCCGCCGACGCCCGCGCGGTCGCGGGGCAGCTTGGTGTGCCCTTCTACGTGCTCAACTTCAAGCGCGACTTCGGCCGCATCATCGACTACTTCGTCGGCGAATACAACGCCGGCCGCACGCCCAACCCCTGCGTCCGCTGCAACGACTGGCTGAAGTTCGGCAAGCTCTACGCCTACGCCCGGTCCGTCAACGCCGACTACGTCGCCACCGGGCATTACGCGCGCATCGAGCGCGACGCCGCCGGGCGGGCGATGCTCATGCGCGGCCGCGACGCCGGCAAGGACCAGTCCTACGTCCTCTTTGGCAGCCCGCGCGATCGGCTTGATCACATGCTGCTGCCAATGGGGGCGTATCACAAGCACGAGGTGCGGCAGATGGCCGAGGACTGGGGCCTGGACGTGTTCGACAAGCCCGACAGCCAGGAGATCTGCTTCGTGCCCGACAACGACTACGCCCGCCTGGTGGCGCGGCGGTCGCCGGGCCAGGTGCGCGAGGGAGACATCGTCGATGGGCAGGGGCGCAAGGTGGGCACGCACGCCGGGCATCAGCATTTCACGGTTGGCCAGCGGCGCGGGCTGAACCTGGCGATGGGGTACCCGATCTACGTGACGCATCGGGATCCGGAGGGCAATACGGTGACGGTGGGCCAGCGCGAGCAGTTGCTGGCGCGGGGGTGCGTGGCCTCGCAGGCGAACTGGCTGATTGATGATGTGCCGGGCGACTGGCGGCCGTGCGCCGTGAAGGTGCGTTACAACAGCGAGCCCGTGCCGGGGCGGGTGCGGGCGGTGGATGGTGAGCGGCTGGAGGTGCGTTTT
>SKPT01000081.1 GCA_007119405.1 Phycisphaeraceae bacterium | reverse complement strand
GCGGCCGGGTTACGCCGCTTCCGCGGTCATCTTCTCGGCCTTGGCGAACGCGTCGTCCAGCGTGCCGACGTACATGAACGCCGCCTCGGGCAGGTCGTCCGCCTCGCCGGCGCACAGCCGCTTGAAGCTGTCGATCGTGTCACGCAGCGGCGTGTAGACGCCGGGGATGTTGATGAACTGCTCGGCGACGAAGAATGGCTGGCTTAGGAAGCGCTCAATCTTGCGGGCGCGGTTGACGATGAGCTTGTCCTCCTCGGCCAGCTCGTCGACGCCGAGGATCGCGATGATGTCCTGAAGGCTGCGGTAGCGCTGCAGGATCGTCTGCACCTGCCGGGCGACCTCGTAGTGTTCGCTGCTGATGATGTTGGGGTCGAGCAGCCGGCTGGTCGAGCCCAGCGGGTCCACGGCCGGGTAGATGCCCTTTTCCGCAATGCCGCGGTCGAGCACCACGAACGCGTCGAGGTGCGCGAACGTCGTCGCCGGGGCGGGGTCCGTCAGGTCGTCGGCGGGGACGTAGACGGCCTGCAGCGACGTGATCGCCCCCTTGTCCGTGGACGTGATGCGCTCCTGAAGCTCACCCATCTCCGTGCCCAGCGTCGGCTGGTAGCCCACGGCCGAGGGCATGCGGCCGAGCAGCGCCGACACTTCGGCGCCCGCCTGGGTGAAGCGGAAGATGTTGTCGATGAACAGCAGCGTCTCCTTGCCCGAGGTGTCGCGGAACTGCTCGCACATCGTCAGGCCCGACAGCGCCACCCGCAGCCGGGCGCCCGGCGGCTCGTTCATCTGGCCGAAGACCATCGCCACGCGGTCGAGCACGCGCTGGGTCTTGCCCTCGGCGTCGGTGAACTCGGCCTCCTTCATCTCGCGCCACAGGTCGTTGCCCTCGCGCGTGCGCTCGCCCACGCCGGCGAACACCGAGTAGCCGCCATGCTCGCGGGCGATGCGGGCGATCATCTCCTGGATGATGACGGTCTTGCCCACGCCCGCCCCGCCGAACATGCCGATCTTGCCGCCGCGGGCGAAGGGGCAGAGCAGGTCGATCACCTTGATGCCGGTCTCGAGGACCTGCGTGCGGGCGTCGAGTTCGACAAACTCGGGCGGCTCGCGGTGGATGGGCAGACGCTGGCCGGCGTCGACGGGGCCCAGGTTGTCGATGGGCTCGCCCAGGAGGTTGAACACCCGGCCGAGCACGGCCTCGCCGACGGGGACGGTGACGGACTGGCCGGTGTCAACAACCTTCATGCCGCGCTTCAGCCCGTCGGTCGAGCCCAGCGCCACGGCGCGGACCTGCCCGCCGCCGAGGTGCTGCTGGACCTCGCCGGTGAGGTCGATCTCGACCTCGCCGTGCGTGGCGTTGATCTTCAAGGCGCTGTAGATCTCGGGCAGTTGCTCCTCGGGGAACCGGGCGTCGAAAGTCGAGCCGATCACCTGGCTGATGATGCCTTCGCTGGCCATGGGGCGGGTCCTCTGTTGTCGTTGCGTCGGTCGGCCGCGGCGGGCCGATGCGAGCCCACAAGGTTAGCAGGGCCCAGGGGGAATGCCAAATGGCGGGATCGGGGATCGGGGGAGGCTCGGCGGCGGCGGGGAGCCGGCGGGGCACTGCCCGAAACCGCGAAGAAGCGAAGCAGGCGAAGGACGCGAAGAAGAGTCATTCGGCTTAATCCCCTGTGCTTTCAAGACTTCGCGTCTCTTCGCTCCTTCGCGGTTCGTTATGGCATTCACTGGGGTTCCGGGGTTTTCAGAGGCCTCCTCTCTGTGCCTCTGTGGTTATTTTCCGCGCCCGAGGGTGCCACGGATGGCGTCGAGGATGGGGCCGTTGGCGGGCAGGAAGCGGTATCGGGCGAGGTCCCGGGGGTGGACCCAGCGGAACTCGGCGACCTGGCGTGGCTGGGGTTGGCCGGCCAGGTGGGTGCAGAGGAAGGCGCTGAGGTCGACGGTGGCGTGCTCGTAGGCGTGGGTGAGGCGGATGAGCAGGTGGCCGACGCGAACGTGGATGCCCAGCTCCTCGAGGAACTCGCGTTTGAGGCAGTCGGCCAGCGACTCGCCGGGCTCGCGCTTGCCGCCGGGCAGCTCCCAGTAGCCGGCGTAGAGGGGGTTGTCGGCCGGCCGGCGGGTGATGAGCACGCGCACGGGCCCGGCCGTGTCGGTTGTGTCGATTGTGTCGGTCGCGCCGGTCGTGGCGGGTGTGGCGGTGGGGGCGATGGTGGCGGGGGTGGGGGTGTGCAGGGCGCCGATCGCGACCTGGACGGTGCGGCGCTCGGCGGAGGCGGGCTGGTCGGGTTTTAAGCCCATTGGAGTCGGTCTCTTGCGTGCTCTCCCCGGGCCGCGCGAAAGGGCCTCGCGAGGTGCTCACACGGCCGTGGAAAAAGACATAAAATTGTGATATATATCCACTTAAATGAAAGTTTGTGCGGTGGGCCGGTTGCATTGACACGCGATCGAACCAGCCGATACGATACACACCAGCCCGCCGGCCGGGCCCCGACAATGTAACGCCGTGGCGCGCCTCCGCCCACAGGATCGGAGCCCTGTGGCGGAGGTTTTTTTATGCGCCGGACGCGCCGAGCGAGCACGCACACCCCGGCATCGCGCCGTGTCGGCCGTCGCCTTCCGGTGACGTGTCGGCGCGTGATGCTTGCATCGCTACGCGTCGCCTCACGGCGTCATGTCGCGCGGCGGACGGAGAGCTCGAAGCCGTTGCCCACGGCGACCGTGCAGTTGGTCAGCTCGTCGAGGCTGTGCAGGTGCTCGACGAACGCGTTCAACTGCTCGGGGTGCGAGGTGACGTTGTCGGTGGCGAGCACGGCGTGCTGGGCGAGCTTGGGCCACAGGGCGTCGAGGTAGGCCTGGCTCTGGGGCTTGTCGGCGTCGATGAAGGCGAAGTCGAACGGCTCCTCGGGCGTGAGCGCGGGCAGCAGCTCACGCGCGTCGCCCTGGTGAAGGGTGACGTGCCCGGCCAGGCCGGCGCGCGTCAGGTGATCGGTGGCCGCGGCGATCTTCCGCGGGTCGATGTCGATCGCGTGGACGTGGCCGGCGTGCTCGGCGGCGACCGCCGCGAGGTGCAGCGTGGAGAAGCCGTAGCTCACGCCGATCTCGCAAAAGCTCCTGCACCGCGCGGCGCGGGCGATCTGGGCGAGCACGAGCGCCTCGTCGCGCGGGATCTGCCAATGGTCGTCGACCTTCTCGCGAAGGGCGTCGACCTCATCGATGACGGCCTGGATGGTG
>SKPT01000413.1 GCA_007119405.1 Phycisphaeraceae bacterium | reverse complement strand
CGAGTTGGCTTTGTGTGTATCGCCTGCCCATCCTCCATCTTGTACCGAGAATGGCGGCATGGCGCAACCCCTATATGTTGTGGTTGGGCGGCCATGGCAACACAAGGCGTGAACGGTTACAAAGCATTTTACCAGACGCGGCAGGGCCGGCGGCGGCCTGAAACGCCCGCCTGGACCGGCCGGTGCAGCCGACGGCCGACCCGAGCGTGCGGCCTTTCGGGCGTTCTGGCCGGTGCGGTCCGGATCTCTGGCGGGATCAATGTTTATTGCCGCCCTGGGTGGTATGGAGGCTCAAGTCGGCATGCGCTGGATTGAGCGAGGATGTGGCAGACGCGGCGCCCGGGCGTACAAAGCGATCAGCCGCATCAAGAGTCTGTCCGTATCGGGGGCGATCGCTACGGCTTCACGGGCTCGACAACCCGGCGGGCTTCCTCCACGACGTAAAACGTGCCTTCCACGGCGACGGACGGCAGGGACACCTCGCCGTAGCCCGGCAGCTCGAGCTTGACGTGCGCAAGCGCGCGGCGTGGGGCGTGGGCGTAGATGAGCCAACGTCGACGCGGCGCATCATCGATGACGTGTGCGAGGGCGAAGACCTTGAGTTCCGTGTCGGACTGCCATGGGCGGGGGGGATTGGCGTTGACATCGAGCAGGAAGTTGCGTGGTTCGTCCCTGAAGGCCTTGGGGATGTCGATCTGATAGGGGTGATCGTGGCTGGGGTTGGGCACGAGCTCGCCATGGCGCCAGAACTTGCGCAGAACGGGATCCTGATGGACACGGGTCACGGCGTCGGCCAGGGCGAGGAAGTATTCTTCCAGCTCCTCGCGCGGCTCCAGGGGACGGCGAAACTCGCGAACCAGACGCGGCTGGAGAAGCCACATGCCGAACTGGACCATGCCGGCGTATCGGTCGGGCGTGTATGGATGTCCACCGGCCTCCAACTCACGTCGGCGGTCCCGCCCGGGATGGATCGGGGCGTAGCCATCGAATACCGACAGCTCGTACCACAACTCGGGGTTCAACTCCAGCGCCTGCCGCTTCATGAATACCTGGTTCATGGCGGCGACCTGCACGCCGTAAACCTGGAAATCCGTGCCCCGGAGCAGATAGTAGGAAGGTGACACGCCGTCCCACGCCAACGGCCAGGGGTTGACCCGATCTCCCGCATGCAGCGAGTAGTTGGGCCAGTTCGGCCAGCGCCCCATGGAGCGCATCCCGCCGCCACCGTAGCCGACGAAGCGCGCATTGCGACGCCAGTTTTCGTTGATCAGGGCCTCGCGAAAGCCTTCCTGCAGGGCGCGGTAGCGCTCGATCCATGCGTCGCCGACCACTTGCCGCTTGAACTCGTCGCTGCGACCCGGCCCGTACCGTTCCAGATAACGTTGGGACTGCTCGACCTCGTGCCAGCGCAACGTTTCGGCTTCGTTGTTGGAGATGAACAGCACCAGGGGCGGATCGGGATACCATCGCTGCAAATGCCGCAGAATCGGCGTCGTGGCCCATCGCCGACCGACCTCGCGCCATGGTTCGATCGGCCCGAACGGACACAGCTTCTCGAGCCTTTCGCCGGCCGGCGTGATGACATGCGGGTTGCGCTCATGAGGCAGGTTCAGGAACTCACGCTCAACGTAGAGCAGCTCCTCCCATTGTCGGGCGATCAGCGCGATGGGCAGGTTAAGCCGCGCCGCGCGGTCCAGCGGCCGGGCGTAGGGGGCCACGGCCTTGGCTTGGTCGGGCCTGGGGTGACGAAAGGCCGGCATAAGCGGGTAGCCCCGCTCGATCAGGTCCATCTGGTAGCTCGGGTCGAACGAACCCGGGATATGCCGCACCGCCCAGTGCCCGATCAGAGGCAGCGGCCGACCGCCCGGATCGTCGTTGGAGCGCAGCGCTACGCCGCGGATTGTCTGCTGGGCGTTTGCGGCCGAGCCGCCGACGAGCCGGGTGCGGCTCCCCCCGCCGCGCACGACGCGATCGCTCGCGTCGTCGGCGCGGTAGGCATCTCCGTCGTCACCATCGTCGGACGGGTCGTCCGCCGTGTCAGTCGACCCTCCGTCATCGCCACTGCCTCCGCCGCCACCGGCCCCTCCGCCGCCACCGCCACCGAGTCCTCCCCCGCCACCGCCTCCGCCACCACCTCCGCCACTGGCGGTAAGGGTGACGCCGCCGGCGCCACCGCCGTCATCGCTGGCGGTCGTGATGGCTTCCGCGGGGCCGTGCCTGATGAACACCCAGCCGCCTCGGCGCGGCGGGAGCACGTCCTCAGCCGCTCGCTCGCGGGCCGGTGTGTCGCCCGTCTCGGCTTCGGCCTCGAGCTCGGGCTCGGCCTCGGATGGGTCAATCTCCTGGAAGGCCAGAACCCACCAGCCCGTCAGCAAATCCAGATCGCGCGCCAAGCCGGCCTCGCCGGCGAGGCCGGTGGAGATCGGCAGGTCGCTGGCCAGTTCCGCCGTGGCGTCGGCGGCCTCCCGATCATCGGCCGGGGCGTCGATCATCCCACCGACGGCACCCGTGACCGTGACGAGCACCCCGACGCCGAGCCCGAGAAACCAACATTTGGCTAGCCGATTCACGACAAATCCTATGCCCGGACACGGGCGCGTCCATCATCACGGTTATCGATCATTTGGCCGGACTCGTTGGCCGTGTCGTCCGGGATAGACAGATTATGCCTGCGGGCGGTACCACCGGCAGCGGTTGCGCCGGCTATGACGGCGTCAGACGGACGATGGTCTCCCGCGCGTCCACGCAGGTCCGTGCTGTCGTGCCCGACGACAAGCTCCGCGCAGCCTCGCGGCAACGGCACCGTCGTCGCATCGAGTAGCGGGGCGACCGCTGCGGGCGTGCCGGCCACCGCTATACTCGCCGCCGTGAGCACCACCCAATGGCAACTGCCCGGCGCCGATGGCCAGCCGCTGTATGGCAACACCCACCTGCCCGCGGGCGCGACCGCTGCCGCACGCGGGGTGCTGCTGATCTGCCACGGTTTCAAGGGCTACAAGGACTACGGCTTTCTGCCGGCCCTGGCGCACGCGGCGGCCGGGCGCGGGCTGATCGCCCATCGCTTCAACTTCAGCCACAGCGGTGTCACGCCGCGGCACGAGACGTTCGAGCGACCCGACCTCTTCGAGCGCGACACCTTCGCCAGGCAGGTGCATGACGTGCACGCCGTGGCGGCGGCGGTTGAGCGCGGCGAGCTGGCGGGGGCCGGGCTCGGGCAGGTGTGGTT
>SKPT01000531.1 GCA_007119405.1 Phycisphaeraceae bacterium | reverse complement strand
GAATGCCACAAGGTAGAACGGTGCGGGGGTGGGTTTTCGCGGAGGCCGCGGAGAGCGCGGGGGGGGTGAGGTTGCTCCGGCCCCCCTCCCTCCGGGAGGGGTTGGGGGAGGGTGTCTCCGACTGGCTTGGGTGACCGTTTCCGGTCTGCCGCGTTGCGGTTGACGATGCGGCGTGACGTGGACGCATGGTGGCAGGTGACACCCTCCCCCTGCCCCTCCCGGAGGGAGGGGGGTCGGATGGCCGCGTCAACCCACCACGAGGTTGACGAGTCGGCCTTTGACGACGATCACCTTGCGCAGCGTCTTGCCTTCCAGCTCGCCGGCGATGCGGTCGTCGGCCTTGGCGGCGGCTTCGATGGCGTCGTCGTCGGCGTCCGCGGGGACGGTGATCCGGCCGCGCACCTTGCCGTTGATCTGCACGGGCAGCTCGAGCTGGTCCTCGGCGAGCAGGGCCTCGTCATACTCCGGCCAGTCAGCGTCGGCGACGCTCGGGCCGTGGCCGAGGCGTTGCCAGAGCTCCTCCGCCAGGTGGGGGGCGAACGGGGCGAGCAGGCGCGTGAGCGTCTCGGCGACGGCGCGCGGGATGCGCTCCATCGCCACCAGCTCGTTATTGAGCTCGATCATCGCCGCGATGGCGACGTTGAAGCCCAGCGACTCCATCTGCCGGGTGACGCGCTCGATGCTCTGGTGCATCTTGCGCTCAAGCTCGGGCGAAGGCGGCTCGTCGGTCACCAACGTGTCGCCGGTCTCTTCGTTGACGAAGTTGCGCCACACGCGATGCAGGAAGCGATGCACGCCCACGACGTCGCGCGTCGCCCAGGGCTTGGAGGCTTCGAGCGGGCCCATGTACATCTCATAGAGCCGCAGCGTGTCGGCGCCGAACTGGTCGCACATGTCGTCGGGGTTGACGGCGTTCTTGAGGCTCTTGCCCATCTTGCCGTACTCTTGCGTCACCGGCTGGCCGTCGTGGAAGAACTTGCGATTGGGCTGATCCTGCACTTCGCTTGCCGGGTTGCCATCCTGGTCGACGACCTCGTCGGCGTTTACCGCGATGCCGCGCTGGTCGCGGTAGCAGTAGGCCTGGATGTAGCCCTGGTTGAAGAGCTTGCCGAAGGGCTCGGGCGTGGAGACGTGGCCGAGGTCGTAGAGGACCTTGTGCCAGAAGCGGGCGTAGAGCAGGTGGAGCACGGCATGCTCGACGCCGCCGACGTAGAGGTCCACGCCGCCGGAGGGCGCGGGGTCGAGCCAGTTGCGCCGCGCCGGCGGCTCATCTTCTTCCTGCTCCTCGCCCGGCATCGCGCTGGCCATCCAGTAGTGCTCGGCCTTTTCACCGACGAAGCGCTCGCTGTTGTGCGGGTCGCAGAAGCGCAGGTAGTACCAGCATGAGCCGGCCCACTGGGGCATGGTGTTGAGCTCGCGCTCGTACTTGACGCCGTCGCGTTCGACGACTCGCCAGGACGCGGGCGCGCGGGCGAGCGGCGGGCGGGGCGGGGCGTCGGGGTCGTCGCTGGGCTCGGGGGCGAAGTCGGCCATCTCGGGCAGCTCGACGGGCAGCTCGCTCTCGTCAAGTGCGACGATCTCACCATCAGGCCCGTGGAGGATGGGGAAGGGCTCGCCCCAGTAGCGTTGGCGTGAGAAGAGCCAGTCGCGCAGCTTGTACTGCGTGCGGGGCTCGCCCAGGGCTTTGCGGTGGAGCCAGCTTGTGATGTTGGCCTTGGCTTCGTCGGTGGTTTGGCCGTCGAGGCTGATCTCGTCGTTGGCGGAGTTGACGTTGCGCCCGACGCCGGTGTAGGCGCGGTTGAACGCGCCGGCGCCCGTGAGGTAGGCCTGGCGCAGCGACGCGACGTCGCTGCTGTTCGCGCCGTCCGGGGCATTGGCGCGCAGCCAGTCGTCGGTGGGCTCGACCACGGCCCGGATGGGCAGGTCGAACCTGCTGGCGAACTCGAAGTCGCGATCGTCGTGGGCGGGCACCGCCATGATCGCGCCGGTGCCGTAGCCCATCATGACGTAGTCGGCCACCCAGATGGGGATGCGCTCGTCGTTGACGGGGTTGATCGCGTAGGCGCCGGTGAACACGCCGGTCTTCTCGCGGGCCTCGCTCTGCCGCTCCAGGTCGCTGCGCTGGCCGGCGGCGTTGACGTAGGCGTTGACGGCCTCGAACCGCTCGCCCGTCGTGATGACCGGCACCAGCGGATGCTCGGGGGCCAGCACCATGTAGGTGGCGCCGAAGAGCGTGTCCGGCCGGGTGGTGAACACGCCGATGGTGTCCGGCTCATCGCCGGGGGTCGGCTCATCGAGCGGGAACTCGACGTGCGCCCCCTCGCTGCGGCCGATCCAGTTGCGCTGCATGAGCTTGATGGGCTCAGGCCAGTCGACCAGGTCCAGGTCGTCGATCAACCGCTCGGCGTAGGCGGTGATGCGCAGCATCCACTGGCGCAGGGGGCGCTGGTAGACCGGGTGGTTGCCTCGCTCGCTGCGGCCGTCGGCGGTGACCTCCTCGTTGGCGAGCACGGTGCCCAGGGCCGGGCACCAGTTGACCGGCACCTCGTCGAGGTAGGCCAGGCGGTATTCATCGAGCAGGCGGCGCTGCTGCTCGGGGGTGAGCTCCTGCCAGCGCCGCGTGAACGGGGCGTTGCCGGTGATCGGCTCCATGCCGGACATCGCGCCGGGGTCGACGAGGTCCCCGTCGGGGCCGACGTCCAGGTCGCCTGCTTCGAGGAGTTGCTCGACCTCGTCGATGGGCCGGGCCATGTCGCGCCAGGGGTTGAACCATGAGTTGTAGAGCTGGAGGAAGATCCACTGTGTCCACTTGTAGTAGCCGGGGTCGGTGGTGGCGAAGGCGCGGTGCCAGTCGTAGCCCAGGCCGAGGCGCTTGAGCTGGCGGAGCATGTTGTCGATGTTTTGCTGGGTCGTTTCGCGTGGGTGGACGCCGGTTTCGACGGCGTACTGCTCGGCGGGCAGGCCGAAGGCGTCGAAGCCCATCGGGTGGAGCACGTTGTAGCCGCGCATGCGCTGGTACCGGGCGGCAATGTCGGTGGCGATGTAGCCCAGCGGGTGGCCCACGTGCAGGCCGACACCGGAGGGGTAGGGGAACATGTCGAGGATGTAGAACTTGGGCCTGTCCGCGTCGAAGCCGGTCTCGCCGGGGTTGGGCGTGGCGAAGGTGGAGTGCTGGGCCCAGTGGGCTTGCCAGCGCTGCTCGATGGCGTTGAAGTCGTATTTCATGGTGG
>SKPT01000008.1 GCA_007119405.1 Phycisphaeraceae bacterium | reverse complement strand
TGGTCTCCCGCGCCGAGCGCTCCAGCGCCTCGGTCAGCAGGTAGCGCAGCTCCTTGCCCAGCCGGTCGTCGCTGTCCGGGTGGGCCTCGACGCCCTGGCGCAGCGTGTCCACCGCCTCCTCGTACCACGACTTCTTCAGGTAGCAACTGCCCAGGTACTGGTGCGACGTGGCCCGGTACTTCGGGTCCCCCTTGGCCTGCTGGAAGGCCGAGATCGCCTCGTCGATCTGCCCCGCCTGGTACAGCCGCTTGCCCAGCTCGAAGCGCAGCGACATGTCCGTCGGGTACTGCTTGACCCGCTCGGCATACTCCTCGAGCTCGAACGCCAGCCGCTTCTTGCGCAGCTCCTCGTAGCGCCGCTTGGCGTCCGCGTCCTCCGGGTCGGCGTCGAGCTGGGCCCGCAGCGAGCGCATCTGCCGGTTGAACTGCTTCATGCGCACGTCGCCCACGCGCACCTTGTAGCGTTACTGGCCCCTCTGCTCGTGAGCCTTCTCCAGCAGCTTGATCGCCTCGTTCTCCTGCTCGTCGCGCTCCCTTTGAAGCAGCGCGTCCACCAGCTTGCTCAGGCGCTCCAGGTCCTCCGGGTTCTGCTCGTAGGCGGCGCGGCGCTCGGCGATCGCCTCCTCCACCGCGTCCGCCGTCTTGGCGATCGCCTCGTCACGCTCGAGCTGGTGCTGCTTCTGCGCATCGCGCACGAACCGGCGGAAGCCGCCCTCCTCGGCCCCGTCGGCCTGGGAGTAGCCGCCCTCCTGCATCGTCCGCTCGGCCTCGATCTCCTTGAGCTCCCTGAGCAGCTTGTCGCTGTTGGGATCAAGCTGCAACGCCAGCCGGCACGCCTCGCCCGCCTCCTTCCACGCCTCGATCTTCGAAAACAGATCCCGCACCTCGACCCAGAAGTCACGCTTCTTGATCGTTGGCGCCTCCAGAATCAGCTTCCCCACCCAGAACGCCACCTCCGCCAGCGCCAGCTCAGGCTCGGCCTCGTCGGCCTCGACCGCGTGGCGCATCACGTCACGCATCAGCTTCTGGTTCAGCGGGTCCTTGGACCACAGCCGCTCGGAATGGACCATCTTCTCCACCGCCGTCGACCCGCCGCTCTTGAAGCGCTCGCCCAGGCCCGCCGGCTTGCCCCCGGCCACCTTGCGGCGCAGCGCCACGTCCCGCAGGGCCGCGTGCTTGTCCATGTTCCCCGGGTCGTGACGCAGGCCGTTGGTGTAGCACTCGATGGCGTAGTCGTAGTTGCGGGCGTCGGCGACGGCCTCCGCGTGCTCGAAGAAGCGACGCGCCTTGCGCGGGTCGCGCTTCGCCGGCGTCGCCCCGCCCTGCCCGCGCGATTTCGAGAAGATGTTGATCGCCATGGTGGTTTTCGCCGCCCCGTCGGCCCCGGTGCCGGGCACGGGGCGGAACAACGCTGTGACGGGTAATTTAGAGCAACCCGTCCCCCACTTCAACCCCGGCCATGCCCCGCCGGGCCGTTTCCCTATAATCGGCTCGCATCGCACGAGGCTTTGGCATGATCAACGTCGCCATCAACGGCGCCGCCGGGCGCATGGGCCAGCGACTCGTCGCCCTGGCCAGCGAAAGCGACGAGCTCCGGCTCGTCGCCGCGCTGGAGCGGCCGGACCATCCCCAACTCGGCCACGACGCCGGGCTCCTCGCCGGCGTCGGGACGCTCGGCGTCAACGTCGCCCGGAGCTGGGACCAGCCGCCCAACGTCGTCATCGACTTCACGCACCCCCGGGCCCTGGCCCCCCTGCTGGACAAGGCCAGCAGCGACGGCGTGGCGCTGGTCGTGGGCACGACCGGCCTGGGTCAGGCCGAGCACGCCCTGCTCGACGCCGCCGCCGCCCGCGTCGCGGTGCTCCAGGCGCCCAACACCAGCCTCGGCGTCAACGTTCTCTTCGCCCTGGCCGGGCAGGTCGCCCGCCAGCTCGGCGCCGACTACGACATCGAGATCCTCGAGGCTCACCACCGCTTCAAGGCCGACGCCCCCTCCGGCACCGCCCTGGGCCTGGCCGAAGCCATCTGCCGCGCCACCGGCAGGAGCGTCGAGCGTGACGTGGTCCACGGCCGCGAAGGCCAGCAGCCGCGGAACCCCGGCGAGATCGGCATGCACGCGATGCGCCTCGGCGACGAGGTCGGCCGACACGTCGTCAGCTTCGGCGGGCTCGGCGAGCAGATCGAGCTCGCCCACCGCGCCACCACGCGCGACGTCTTCGTCCGCGGCGCCCTCCGCGCCGCACGATGGATCGCCCACAAACCCCCGGGACGCTACACCATGGCCGACGTCCTCGGCCTCAGCGCCGCCGAATGAAACCACCGATGCACACGGATGCACACCGATAAAATCCGAAATCCGAAATTCCCAACGCCCCATGTCCAACCAGAAATCAGAAATCAGCCATCACCAATCCACCCCCGGTCCGGTGCGGCGGTTCATCAGCGATCACTTCCTGCATTTCAACAGCCGCGAGCTCGTCGCCGCCGCCGCCGCGTATGAGCGCCACATCCACGCCGGCGGCGCCATGCTCGTCTCCCTCGCCGGCGCCATGAGCACCGCCAAGCTCGGCCGCACGCTCGCCCGGCTCATCCGCGCCGGCTACGTCGACGCCATCTCCTGCACCGGCGCCAACCTCGAGGAAGACGTCTACAACCTCCTCGCCTACCCCGACTACAAGCTCTGCCCCAACTGGCGCGGCCTGTCCGCCCAGGATGAGCTTGCGCTCTACCGCCAGGGCTACAACCGCGTCACCGACACCTGCATCCCCGAGGACGTGATGCACCACCTCGAGGGCCGCCTGCTCGACCGCTGGCGCCACGCCGACCAGACCGGCGAGCGCAAGTTCCACAGCCAGTTCGTTCTCGAGCTGCTCGCCAGCGGTGAGCTGGACGAGCACTTCCGCGGCGAGCCCGACGACGCCTGGACACTCGCCGCCGCCGAAATGCAGATCCCCGTCTACACCCCCGGCTGGGAGGACTCGACCACCGGCAACATGTTCGCCGCCGCCGTCGCCCGCGGCGAGCTGGCCTCGCACATCTGCGTCAAAAGCGGCACCGAGCAGATGCAGCACCTGCTGAGCTGGTACCAACGCCACAGCCGCAACGTCCCCGCCCCCGCGGCCGCGGCCGTAGCCGCCCGGGCTGACGCCACCGACACGCCCCAGCCCACCAACGACCAGCCCACCAACGCCCAGCCCACCAGCGCCGACCCCGCCGACGCGACCGCAACGCCCG
>SKPT01000602.1 GCA_007119405.1 Phycisphaeraceae bacterium | reverse complement strand
GCGGCGGGAATCCACGGCCAGCGCGGTGGGTTTACCGGCGTTCGCCGGTGCCGCAGCCATCGCTTCGCTCTACCCACCCTACATCAACGCCGCCACCCGTAAAGTTCACGGGGTTGTGCCACGGCTTGTCCGCGAAGCGGCAAGCCGTGCGGGGCACGACGGACGCCCGGCTCGCCCTTCGGGTCAAGCCTTGGCGCGACACGCCCACGCCGCCCCCTGTTGCCCCGGGCCTTGCCCCCGCCGGGCGGCGGACGTAGGTTGGAGGCTGCTGTTGCCCTTTCCTGGAGGCTCCGCCATGACACGCCTGATGTTCCGCTGGACGCTGGTGCTGACGCTTACCTGCCTTTTCGGCGGCTTCGCCGCCGCGGCCCCCGCCCTGGCCGGCACGACCTACTACATCGACCACGCCGCCGGCGACGACGCCAACGAGGGCACCGCTGCCGATGCCGCGTTCCGGCACGCCCCGGGCGACCCCCAGGCCGGCGACCGCGCCGCCGACGTCCGCCTGGCGCCCGGCGACCGCGTTCTGTTCAAGGGCGGCGTGGTCTACCGCGGCTCGCTCCGCGTGCGCGACTCGGGCACCGCCGACGCCCCCATCATCCTCGACGGCAACACCGACGGCAGCTTCGGCGACGGGCCGGCCATCCTCGACGGCGGGGAGCTGGTCACTGGCTGGGAGCCCTGCCCCAGCGCCGAGGCCTGCGGCGGCAACCCCAACTACGAGCGCATCTACCGCGCCCGTGTGCCGGCCCGCGACGGGCTCAATGCCCAGAGCCTCGCCCTCGTCCAGGGCGAGCGCCTGCTTTTCGTCGCCCAGTACCCCAACCCTGACGAGCCCTTCTATGACGGCCACAGCGGCAACTATCTCGATGCCCGCGGCGCCCACTCGCGCACGCAACTGACCGACGAACGCCTGGCCGAGCTCGGCCGCGACCACCTCGTCGGCGCGTGGGCCTACCTGCGCACCACGAGCAACTTCGTCGACTTCCAGCCCATCACCGACTACGACGAAGAGACCCAGACCATCACCTACGAGCGCACCAACCGCGACACCACCGGGCGATGGTCCATCGCCAACGCCCTGCACGAGCTGGTGCTCGACGGGCCCGGGCAGTACGTCTTCGACCCCGAGCCGGTCGACGGCGAGCACTGGGTCTACGTCTGGCCTTATGACGACGCGGACCCCAACGACGCGGGCATCCCCTACAACGTCCGCCACACCGCGATCGACTTCGGCCGCGACGACGTCGCGCACGTGAGCGTTCAGGGCTTCGTCATCCGCCACTACGGCCGGGGGATCAACGGCCGGGGCACCACCGGCATCACCATCCGCGACAACGAGCTGACCCGCATCCGCACCCGCGGCTCCAGCCAGGCGATCCACTTCGTCAACGTGCGCGACCACGTCGTCGCCGACAATTACATCCACCACAACCAACGCACCAACGCCATCCAGCAGCGCATCGGCCAGCGCGTGGTCAACGCCGGCAACCGCATCGAGATGGTCGCCCGCTCACCCATCCGCTTCTACGACATCCAGCACGGCCAGCTCATCGACAACACCATCATCAACTGCCGCGGCGTCCACGCCAACGCCCTGACGCTCTACCTCGGCTGCGAGGACATCCTCGTCGCCCGCAACGTCGTGCACCGCTCCAACATCGCCATGACCATCGGCGACGGCCGACGCATTTACGTCATCAACAACATCCTCACCAGCGCCGGCAACGCCGTGGGCATCTGGCCCCACAGCTACAACGAGGACATCCACTTCCTCAACAACCACATCACGCCGTTCATCTTCGTCAACCACCGCGAGGCCACCGGCTTCGTGTTCAAGAACAACATTCTCGGGCGGATCGACGGCTACCCGCTCGACGACACCCACACCCTCAGCCACAACCTCTACCTCGAGCCCAAGGCCGGCCTGGCCGAGGGCGAGTTCATCGTCGAGGACGTCGACCGGGTCGTCCGCGACGCCGCGGCCGAGGACTTCCGCCCGGTCCCGGCCGGCCCGACCATCGACATGGGCACCGACGTCTCCGATTATTACCGGCGCGACCTGTTCCCCGACTTCGACTTCGACGTGGACCTGGCCGGGAACCGGCGCGTCCACGGCCAGGGCATCGACATCGGCCCCTACGAGCGCCCATACGAAGAAGGCGAACTCGACGACCGGCCCGCGATCGCCACCGGCGCCGACGCCGAGCCGCCGGCGCCCATCGACGCTTACAGCCGCGTGCCCGGCGGTGAGGTCGTCATCCTGCGCGGGATCGCGTTCAGCGACGAAGGCGGCGGGTCGGTGCGGCAGATCGAGCCGGAAAACCTCGCCACCTACGACCACGTCCGCGGCTGGAACGACGAGGGCCACTGGCTCGCCTACCGCGTCGAGGTGCCCGAGGCCGGCGACTACGAGCTGCGTCTGCGTTACGCCGCCGACCTGGACGCCCCACGCCGCATTGAGGTCAACGGCAGCGTCGTCGTCGACCGCGTCAACCTCGCCGACACCGGCGGCTGGTCGGCGTTCCGCACCGTCGCCATCGACGCGCCCCTGCCGCTGACCGCCGGGGAGAACGTCATCCGCCTGACGAGCCTCGGCGGCCGGGGCTCCAACCTCGACCAGCTCACCCTCGCCCGCGACGGCGAGGATGTCGCCAGCATCACCGCGGGCGACTTCGACGGCGAAGGCGGCGGCCGGGTTGACGTCGTCCCCGCGCCGCACCACGGGCTGTTCGCCGGGTGGAACAACGACGGCCACTGGCTCGAGTGGACCATCGACGCCGCCGACGCCGGGCACTACAAGATCGTGCTGCGCTACGCCACGCTCTCGACCTCGCCGCGCGAGTTCAGGGTCAACGGCGACGTGGTCGAGCACCTGGAGATGGTCACGCTCAACACCACGCCCGGCTGGCGCGTCACCCGCGAAGCCACCCTCCCCGCCCCCATCGAGCTGCGCGATGGCCGCAACACGCTGCGCATCACCAGCCGCGGCGGGTTCGGCTTCAACGTGGACGAGATCAAGCTCGTGCCGGTGCAGGAGCAATAGCCACAGATGAACACGGATGAACACGGATGAAGGCACAGAGGCAAGGAAGGCAGGGCCACGCCTGTCGACCATCAGCCGGGTCCGGCACACGCCATCGTTGCTCCAGCGCGTTGGGAACCGATCGTAGCGGGGTGCACGGGTGCGCCTCGAAGCAGCAGCAGGTGCGACGTGCGATGATCGGGGTGCCACTGGCGGCT
>SKPT01000075.1 GCA_007119405.1 Phycisphaeraceae bacterium | reverse complement strand
ATGAGCATCACGACGAAGCTGGTGATGTAGACGAGGGCGGCGCGATGGTCCCGGCGGATGGAGGGACGAGCGCCGGATACGCTCGATGAGCTGTAACGCTTGGTCACGCGGCCGAAGGTTGCCTCGGCGACCGCGGTATCGGGCTCCCGGCTGGCGATGAGCGAGTTGACGACGGCCGCGCCGTCGGCGACCCCCCGAACGACGGCGGGATCGTCGACGTCGACGCCCAACTGCCGCAGCCAGTCCGCGAGCGTGTCGGCGGAGAACTCGTCGAAGCTGGCGACGCGATGCGCGCCGAGGTGGTTGACGAGGCTGCGGCGAATGTCGTCACCGGGGTAGACCTGGTGCTGCGTCCAGTTGCCACCGGCATCGATGGAGACACTGACGTAGCGCACGCCGATGGTGTCCATGTCGCGCCATGGCTCGGCGAAGCGGTGCAGCACACGATCCGGCTGCGCGGTCAGGCGTATGGCCTCGTAAGCGCCCGATGCCGGGCGCGCCATGATGTAGTTGAAGCTGTAGGAGCGCAGCGCGACCAGTTCGTTGCAGACCATCCACCAGAGGAGCGAGCATACCAATAGCGTCGTGCCATACATGCAGACACGATCAATGCACCGCGCCCGCCTGGGTTTGCCGGCCACGGCCCCGGGCTGGTGCAGATCGGCGCCACACTCGGGGCAGTGGGAACTGGTCAGTTGCCGCAGCGCGTAGTCGCACCGGCGGCACAACGGACGCAGGCGGTTGAATTCCGGGTCGGTGCGCTGGCGATGATGCTCGTAACGGCGCCAGAGCCAGGACAAGACCAGGCCCAGCATCACGCCCAAGGCGATCAGCAGCGCAAATCGGCCGACCAGGCTCAGCACGAGCACCGGGTCCATGACGCGGCGCAGTATACGCTGCTGCCGAGCCCCCCGAGTGCGGTGGGCTTGAAACATGCCGAGGCCATGAATCTTGGGCGATGATCGGCGTCGCGGTCATTGGCTGGGGAGCCACGTTCGTGGCCTTCGCTTCGCGAAGACCACGAGGCAAGGGCAGAGTTCCTTTCCTGGTTTCCTGGCTTCCTTATCTGTCTTATCTGTGTTCATCCGTGTGCATCTGTGGCTATCCCTTCCCGCCTGCTAACTTGACGCCCTTGCCGCCCCGGCCCTGCCAAGCGGCGCCGCCCGGCCGAACCTACACCCACCGGCGCGGCGGCGTTGGCGCGCCGTGTTGAACAAGCCTGGCCAGTAGAATGGGATCACGGGAACCTTTTCAAGGACGCCCTGCCCATGCCCAAGCTCCGCCCACGACCCCGCCTCGTCCGCGCCGCCTGCGCTGCCCTGCTGCTCGGGATCGCTTTCCCTTCCGCCATCGCCGACGAGATTGTCATCGAGCGCACGCTCGAAGCCGCGCCGGGCTACCCGCGCGTCCACGTGCAGCTCCTGCGTCAGGGCGAACCCATCACCGGCCGGGGCGCGGCGCTCGGGGGGCTCGACGCCCTGCAGGGTCTCGGTGACATGAACGACCTCGACGCCATGCTGGACGACCTGCTCGCCCCGCAGGACCAGCGCGTCGACTCCTTTCCCGCCTTCCTCGACACCGGGGCCAGCGGCTACGTCGTGAGCAAGTCCACGGCCGAGCGCTTCGGCCTGGAGCGCGTCGCCGGCTCGCGCTACCACGAGGTCGGGCTCGATGGCGAGATTGTCCTGGACGTGAGCGAGCCCTACGACACGGCCCTGGCGGACTCGACCGGCCGCCTGCGCGACACGCCGGGCGACTTCCGCCGCGGCGAGCGCGACGTGCGGCTGATGCTCAAGCGCCAGCCGCCGGCCAATCCGCTGATCGAGATGACCATGGGCGCCATCGACGTGGTGGGCATGCCCGCCATCCGCCACTTCGTCGTCGAGCTCGACCCGGGCCCCATGGGCGCCGGCGGCGGAGGCATTGCCGACATGCTCGGCGAGCTGCAGGGCGCCGACCCGCTGGCCGGCATGAACCTGCTCGACCACCTCGATGAACTGGGCATGGGCCCGGCCGTGACGCTGCACGATCGCGCCCACCGCCCCGCCGACGTGGATCTCGTCATCCAGATGCGCTACCGCGAGTATGCCCGTCGTCAGAACCCGCGCGACCGCGGCCCGCTGCCGAGCCTCGCGTCCCATCCCGTGCTCGTTGACCTGACGACGCGCCACGACGACGCGGCGTTTACGGGCGACTGGCTGCTGGACACCGGCGCGCCGGTGAGCATCATCTCCACCGCCCACGCCGCGGCGCTGGGGTTGTACGACGACGAAGGCGAGCCGGTGGGCCGCCCCGATTTCGTCATGTCGCTGGCCGGCGTGGGCGGGGACATTCGCGCGATCGGCGGGTACCGCGTCGACGAGCTGCGCGTGCCGGCGGCCGGCGGACGCGAGCTCGTCTACCGCGATGTGCATGTGCTGGTGACCGACATCAGCGTGACGCTGGACAGCGGCGAGACGGTGACGCTCGAGGGGTTGTTCGGCACGAACCTGCTGCTGCCGACGGTCGCGGGCCTGGGTGTGGGGCTGGGTCTGCCGACGCAGGTGGCGCCGGGGCCTTTCGAGCGCGTCTGGATCGACGGTCCGCGCGGCCGGCTGCTGCTGCGCCTGGCGGATCGGTAGCCTGTGTCGAGGAAGCCGGTGCCGGGGCCGGCTTGTCCACGGGTGCCTCGGCAACACGGTCGCTTCAGCAACGGCCCCGGCGGGATTCGAACCCGCACTGGAGCGATTTTAAGTCGCCTGCCTCTGCCAGTTGGGCTACGGGGCCTGCATTGCGACCCGGATGATACGCCCGCCAGGGGCCAGCCGTGCCGCTACTGCTGCCGCATCGTCGCGACCAGACGCTGGTGCGGCTGGGGCAAGGGCAGGTCCGCCACGCTCGAGAGGCGCCGCCACTGGCCCACCCCGCCCGGCAGCCGCCCGGCCTCGACGCGCAGGTGAAACGGCCGCACCGCGATCGTGCGATGCGTCGTCTGGTGCGTGAACGGCTCCAGCCGCCGCACCAGGCGGCAGCTCAGGCGCAGCTCATCCTCGACCCAGGCGATCAGCTGCTGCGCCGCGCCGCGTGCGGTCGGCCGGCCCGGCCGCTCGCGCGTCGGGAACTGCCACATCCGCGACCAGAGCCCACCGCTGGGCCGGCCGGTGAAGAGGTAGCGTCCGCCGCGCTCGATCACCGCCACCTCGTGCGTGATGGCGCGCGGCTGGCGCCCGGCGGTGCGCCGCGGCAGCTCGTCGGCCCGGCCATT
>SKPT01000310.1 GCA_007119405.1 Phycisphaeraceae bacterium | reverse complement strand
GCAAACCGGTGGGTTTACCGGCGTTCGCCGGTGCCGCAGCCATCGCTTCGCTCTACCCACCCTACATCCGCACCGGAGCCGCATCTCACTGACAAGGCCGCGGAGGGCCTTGTCAGTGGCACCCGCCGGTGAGGCCTTCACACCGCCCGGACACCCGCGCCTCCCTCATGGCTGCGCATCAAGCTCCGCGTCCTCCTCCTCTGCGTCGCCGCCCGGCCGGCGGAAGTGCTCCGGCAGCGCGTCGCGCAGCCGCTCCAGCTCCTGGTAATGCTCCTCGCTCAGCTCGCGCGCCTCCTCCGTGCCCGCCGCCACCACCTGCGGGGTCAGGAAGACGATGATCTCGCGGTTGCGATAGCCCGTGTCCGTGTTGCGAAACAGCATCCCCAGCAGCGGAATGTCGCCCAGCAGCGGCAGCTTGCGCACCGCCCGGAACTCCTCCTGCTCGATGATCCCCGAGAGCATCACCGTCTCGCCGTTGCTGACCACGAGCTGCGTGTTCGTCTCCCGCCGGTCGATCGTCGGGTTGCCCATGAACGTCTCGCCCGGCACTACGCGCGACAGCTCCAGGTTCACGTGCAGGTCCACGTCCCCGTTGTGCGTGATGTGCGGCCGCACACGCAGCCGCGTGCCCACGAACGCGTACGCGAACCCGAAGTTCTGCGTCCCCTCGGGCGTGAACTGCGCGCTGGTCTGCACCGAAATGTCCTGCCCGTCGAAGAACTCCGCCTCCTTGTTGTCGGCCGTGTACAGCCGCGGCTCGAGCAGGATGTGCATCGACATCTCGCGCATGAGGAACTGGACCAGCGCGTGGACGTTGAACGCGGCGTCGAACACGCCGCGCGCCGCCTCCTGCCCGTCGACGGTGTACGTGCCGCCGAAGATGTCCGACCAGTTCGCCGCCCCGGTGCCGCGGATCGCCTGATCCTGAAGCCGCGGGTCGTCGAAGATGCGCGGGTCCGACGCCAGGCGCACCCCCAGCGTCGTCGCGTCGTCGTGCTGGATCTCCGCCACGATCGCGTGGATCACCACCTGACGCCCCGGCTTGTCCAGATCATCGATCAGCCGCCGCACCGGCTCGGCGTACGCCGGCGGCGAGAGAATCAGCAGCGCGTTCTGCCTCGCGATCGGCACCACCCGGATCTTGCCGATCAGGTTGCTCGTCGACGCCTCGTCCTCGGGCTGGCGCGACGACTGCTGCCACCAGAACGGCATCCGACCCGGATCGCCGTCGTCCTCGCCGTCGGCCTGCGGCGCCGGCGCGTCGCGCGTCACGTCGATCACGCTCTCGCCCCGCGCCCGCGCCGACAGCCGGCGACGCGTCCGGTCCAGCTCCGCCAGCGTCCCCGACTCCGCCAGCATCGTGTTCAACTGCTCGGCCACCTCCTCGGCATAGGCGTGGCTGAGCTCGATCATCCGCGGCAGGCCCGCCTCCTGGGGCTGGTCCAGCCGCTCGATCAGCCGATCGATCACGTAAAAGTTCTCCGGGTGCGGCGTCGTGACGATCAACTGCCGCGCCCCCGGCAGCGCCTCGAAGCCGAACTGACCCGCCAGCCGCCCCACCGGCGGGGCGTCCTGCTGACCGCCGTAGAACAACTGGAAAAAGCTCGTCGGCGCGCTGGTCTGCTCGCTGAAGATCCCGTCGAGCGTGTCGCGCAGCTCGCGCGGATCGGCGTGCCGAAGCTGGTAAATCCGCGGCTCCACGTCATCCGTCGACAGCGGCCGATCCCACTCGGGCATCAACTCCTTGATCCGCTCGATCGTCTCGCCGTCGCTGAACACCGTCACCGTGTTCCGCCGCGTGTTCGCCGTCACCCGGATGCCGTGGTCCTGCGACGCGATCTGCGCCCACGCCCACTGCGAGATGCCCGCCGGCCGCTGCGGCGTGAACAGCATCTCGATGTTGTCCGCGATCTCCGCCGCGTCGGCGTGACGCAGCTCGAACATGTGCATCACCCGATGCCCCACGTCCGCCTGGTCCAGCTCGTCGATCAGCCCCCGCACCATCTCACGCCCCCGCCGCGAGCCGAACACCATGATCTGACGCGCCCCGGCGAACGGCGCGATCCGCACGCTCTCGGCCAGGTCGCGGTTGGGCAGCGCGTCGATCGCCTGCTGAAGCTGCTGCGCCAACTGCGTCACGTCCGCATGCGCGATGCGCACCATCACGTAGTCCGTCGGCCGCTCCTCCTCCGTGTCCAGCTCCGAGACCCATCCCTCGATGCGCTCCAGCACCGGCGCCGGCGCCACCACGATGATCCAGTTCCGCGTCAGCTCCGGCATCAGCACCACGTCGCCGTCGTTCGTCTCGATGCTCACACTGCCGGCCTGCGCCTGCCGCTGCTGCTGCTGCTGCCACAACTGCCGCGCCCGCCCGCCCGTCGCCGGCGCCTGCTCGCGCTCCCCGCCGAGCATCGTCTGAAGCAGCCGCACCAGCCACGCCGCGTCGTTGTGCTGCAAGCGGATGATCCGCGTCACCGGCCGATCGTGCCCCGGCACGTCCAGGTTCTCGATGATCCGCTCGACACGACGCAGGTTCGACACCGTGTCCGTGACCACGAAGCGCCGCGACGCCGCGTCGGCCGTGATGTGACCGAAGTCCGAGATCACCGGCTCGACCGCCTCCTTCATCGACGCCGGCTCGTGGTGCCGCAGCCGATACGACTTGCTCACCACCATCGCCTGGTCCAGCTCCGCCAGGTCCACGTCCGCATCCAGCACCGGCAGATCCCCCCGCCGCGCGTGCTCGAGCGACCGCAGCAGCACAAAGTTCTCGTTCCGCTCCAGCAGCACCTCGCTCTGCACCAGCGCCGCCCGCAACACCCGCAGCGCCGCCTCCAGCGACATCTGCTGCGGCGCCACGATCGTCACCTTCTTCTCCAGAATCGCGTTGTCCACGAGCACCGCCTGGCCCAGCTCCTCCGCCAGGAACTCCGCCACACGCTTCATGTCCACGTCCGACAACGCGATCGAAATCAGCTCCTCCTCGTCCTCCTCCGCATCTTCCTCGGCTTGCGCTTCATCCTCCGAGGCCTCGGCCTCGTCGTCGTCGTCCGCCTCGGGGCGAACGATCGTCACATCGTTCTCCGCCGGCGGCTCGGCCTCCGCCTCGGCGTCGGCCTGCGCGAGCGCCGGCGCCGCGCACAACGCCAGCACCAGCAAGACGCTCGCCGCTTCGCGAAGCCGACCCGCCACGCCCACACGCCCCCATCGCTGACAAATCCATGCTCGTGGCATCAGTCGGCCTC
>SKPT01000262.1 GCA_007119405.1 Phycisphaeraceae bacterium | reverse complement strand
CTGCTCTACAACCGCCAGCCCGGCGGTGTGTTCTTCAACCCCGCGGCGGGTGCGGTCGGTTCAGCGGTCCAGCGGCACATCGCCGAGGACCTCCAGGACATGACCGACATGATCGCCAACGCCGAGGAGTACCTGGTCAGCCGCACGCTCCAGGGCTCCGTGGCCTACGAGGTGGACGATCAGGAGGTCTTCGAGATCGACTACCCGCGGGCGTCGGCGAACAACATCACGCTCTCGACGTTCTGGGACGACAACGACCCGACCGAGCCCCGACCTCTCCAGGACATCTACCGGGCCAAGGAGGTCGTCAACGACGACGGCAGCCCAGCCCTGACCGATGCCATCCTCGGCAAGGAGGCCACCGCCGCACTGATGGAATTGGCCGAGACCGGCAACGTCCCGTCGATCAAGACCGACTCCGGCGTGCGTGCCGGCAGCCTGACCCTCGCGGAGAACTTCCGCGACGACGGCGTGATGTTCCTCGGCGAGCTCGGCCTGATCCGGCTCTGGAGCTACACCCGCCAGGCTGACTTCGTGGACGGCACGACCGTCGACCTCATCCGGCCTAAGTACGCCGAGTTCGTCAGCGCCAGCGCCGCCGCCGACCGGGTCATGTACTACGGGGCCATCCCCGACATGGACGCTCTCCGCGGTCGGCGGTACGTCGGCCGTCGCTTCGCCAAGTCCTGGTCCGTGCCCGACCCCTCGGGTTACATGGGCCTGGTCCACAGCCGCCCGCTGCCCGTGCCCCGCCGGCCTAACGCCAGCGTGAGCATGAAGGTCGTCAGCGGCTGATCCCTGCCCCCGGACGGAAGAGGGGCCAGTCCTGGGTGAGCTGGCTCCCTCTTCCTTTTTTCATCACCCCATCACCCGGAACCCAGTCATGGCCAAGAAGCAGGAATACCGCGTCACCAAGGGATGCTCGGTGATCGACGCCAAGGGCAAGATCCACGGCGAAGGCTCGATGCTGCCCTCGGACTACGCCCCGAAGAAGGTAATCGAAGACCACGTCAAAAGCCGCCACGTCACGCCGATCGGCAGCGCCGAGCAAGCTCGCATCGAAGCATCCCGCTACGCCCCCGGCGTCGATCCGGCGGTGCCGACAATGTCCGAGGACGAGCAGGGCGTCAAGACCTCAGCAGGCGACGTGCATGGCCGATCGTTGACCAAGGGCCCCGCCAACCCCGCCCGCGTCGAGAACAGTCCGTGGACCCTGGACCCGGACGGCCTCAAGGGCAAGAGCCTGGACGAGCTCAACGTGCTGATCCAGGAGCGGGCGCAGGAAGATATCCAGCCCATGGACACCGTCGAAGAGGCGGTGGCTTTTCTGAGCCAGGACTACGCACCGCCGTCGAGCAAGTAATCGCCGGCACCCCACCCGCCACCCGCCGGCACCGCCGGCATCTGAAAGGACTCGGCCATGTTTACCCAGGACGGCAACAAGGAAATCACGTACAACGATTACGTGGGTCCGATCGTGCGCAAGCTCAACCGGGCCTATGTCGAGATGTCGCGTTCGCTCAGCGAGCGGACCAACGACATCACGCAGGCGGATCAGGCTCGCCTGACCAGCTACATCGACTCGATCGACAAGCTGATCACCACGGCTGCGGCAGAACCGATCGGCGACTACCCGATCTCCCACCGCGAGATGGAGTACCCGATCGAGGCTCTGCCGGAAGCGGACGCGGTGGTGCCCGAGAACGAGATCGCCGAGCTGATTATGAACCAGATTCGGCGGATGCGTTTCGAGGTCGCTCACGGTCAGACCTCGCGGATGCCGACCAGCGTTCACCAGAACGACGACACCAGTGACCTCGAGCGGTGGCGGCAGTACCTGACGCGCATGCGCAACCTGCTCTCGCAGTACGTGTCGGCGCACAAGCCCCAGGACTACCCCGCCACCTCGCCGAGCAAGCCCGTGGGGGAGTCCCCAAGCGCCGGCATCTGATCTGCTTCTGCTTTCCCCTCCCAGGGACATGAGAGTGCCTCTGGGGGATTTCAAAATGAGCAAGCCCCTGCACATCCTGTTCCTGGTAGCAGTGGCGTTGCTCGCCGGGTGCAGCCAGCAACCCAGCATCACTCACACAGAGCGGGCCTACATCCCGATCGAAACGGCCACGGCTGACGGGCTGACCGAAACCCGGATGGAGCTGCTTCGCGAGCGACACACGGAGATCATCGCGACGCAAGACCTCGCCCAGCCGGCAACGCTCATCGATCTCGACTGGTCAGCCTCCACCGGCGTGGCGCACGCCATCGACCAGGCCATGACAGCGTTGAGTGCGTGGGCGGGGTGGCTCTCGATGGGGCTGATCGCGTTCGGCGTCGGCTCGCTGGTGTTCCGCTATCTGGTGGGGTTCAAGATCGTGCCGGTGTACGGTTCGATGCTCTTCATCGCTGGAGGCGTGCTGCTGCTGGCGTTCCCCGTGCTGGTGGATCGATATGCCGGGACGGTGCTGGTCGCGTTGGCCGCGGGGGGCGCGATGTACGCATGGAGCATGTGGGACAACTGGGGTTTGACGAGGGAGTCAACGCGACAATGACCGGACCTTCGATCGATCAATGGCGTGGTGGGCTGTCGAAGTGGGGGCCGTGGGCCAGCGTGCTTGTCTGCCTGTTGGCGCTGGTGTTTTATGCGGGCGCAGTGCTGGCCAACTACGAATCGCGGATCAACACGATGGAATCGGAAGTGTCGGGCCTTCGCAGTGAGATGAGGGCGATGCGAGATTCGCAGGCTGCGTCCGCGCGTGACATTCGGTGGATTCGGCAAGCCATTGAACGGAATTCGCCGTGAGAATCTTCCACAGCCTTTCATCGGACGCGCCCCCCGCCGCAGAGTTGGGCATGAGGGCGTTGGTTGGGAGCCACCTGGGCGAATGATCATCTACAACTTCTCCAACCACGCCTGGCCCCACGAGTCCTACGGACTCCGCCCCTGCACCGTGCTGATGTCGCGAGGCAACCCGCACAACAGCGGGCCGCGTGATAACCCGCACGTTCGCGGCATCTGGCCGCAGTCGCGCGAGGACAAGGGTCTGCCGCCGGACCTCGACACGGTGCGAACGGCCATCGAAACGACCGACCCCGGATTGCCCGTGATCTTCAACGGCGAGTGGGACTCGCAGTGGTCCGGCTCCTACTACGACTCGATGATGCCGGTGCTGCGTGCGGCGTGGGAGGCGTGCGGGGGCCAGCGACCGATCGGCGTCTACGGCACGCCGGTCTCGCGGCGACGGAGCAACCAT
>SKPT01000420.1 GCA_007119405.1 Phycisphaeraceae bacterium | reverse complement strand
GCCTCGGCCTCGGCGAGGGTGTAGATGCAGCGACGCTCGTCGCAGTTGCGCGCCAGCAGCACCTGCTCGCGACGGGGCAGATGATGCGCCTGCCGGGCCGCGACCTCGATGAACTCCCGGCCGTGGCGCAGCACCTCCTTGATCGAGCGCGTGCCGGTGCCTTCATGCCGCGCCGCCAGGGCGAGATTGACGATCGTCGGTGACGTGCCGGCTGCGATCAGCCTCGCGTGCAGGTCGTAGTCGAACGCGTAACGGTAGTGCGCGTCGAGGCAGCGCCGGCCGGTGACCAGCTCGCGGCGGTAGAAGCATGCCGGGCGCGGCAGCACGCCGGTGTCGTGGGCCAGGAAGCTCAGCAGCGAAGGTGGCGCGGCCGCCTGGATCTGGCCAAGCTCCTCGTCCTGCGGCGAGAGGTTCACGCAGTGGCCGACCACCCAGCGGGCCTGCGGCTCGGCGGTGAATCGCCGGGCCACCTCCTCGAGCGCGTGCGGCAGGTACAGATCGTCGCTGGGCAGGATGGCGATGATGTCGCCGCCCGCGCTGGCCAGGGCGGCGTTGATCGCCTCGGCAGGCCCGGCGTCCGGGGCGCTCGCCCAGCCGGCCAGCTCGTCGGCGTAGCGCTGGATGATGTCCAGCGACCCGTCGCGCGACCCGCCGTCGACCACGATGTGCTCGACGAAGGGGTAGGCCTGGTCCAGCACGCTGCAGATGGCCCGCTCCAGGTAGGGGCCGTTGTTCAGGTTGGGCGTGATGATGGTGAAGGTCGGTCGCGTCATGGGCCCCTCTTGGTTGGAGATGATGTTGCCCGTCTGACGTCGTTGGTATCGGCCCGGCGCGCGGCCGACTGAAGCGCGCCTTTTGCCTGATCGTCACAATCGCGCATGTCGCCTTCTCGCGGACAACATGGGAGGGCGGCGAGGTGGAGCGTTATCGGGCGTGGTGCGATGTTGGCATTGCTGATGAGACGACGGGTCGCGCTTCGCTTGACCCGTCGCTCCACCCCTGCGGTCCGTCCGGGGCCATGGGTAGCAGGGCGCTCCTTCGTGCCTTCGTGGCGCGTCTCGGATATCCTCGGGCGCATGGACAGTCCCCTGAAGCGCCACGGGGCCAACCCCGTGCTCACCGCCGACGACGTGCCGTATCACGCGACGCTGGTGTTCAACGCCGGCGTGGCGAAGTTCGCCGGGCGGTACGTCATGATCTTCCGCAACGACTACGGCCGATGGGGCGACACCCGGTTCGACGGCACCAACCTGGGCCTGGCCACGAGCGACGACGGCGTCGCCTGGCAGGTCGCCCCCGAGCCTTGCATCACGCTCGAGACCGCCCGCCGGCTGGCGGCGCCGTTCTTCGCCCCTCGCGACGTGGACCAGGAAGTCAAGCGCTTCTACGACCCGCGCCTGACGGTGATCGACGGGCGGCTGTTCATGTGCTTCGCCATCGACACCGCCCACGGCATCCTCGGCGGCATCGCGGTGACCGACGACCTGGCGACGTTCGAGGTGCTGAGCATCAGCGTGCCCGACAACCGCAACATGGTGCTGTTTCCCGAGCGCCTCGGCGGGCGCTACGTCCGCCTGGAGCGCCCGATGCCCGTCTACAGCCGCCGCGGCCGCGACACCTTCGACGTCTGGCTCGGCGCCAGCCCCGACCTGCGCTGCTGGGGCGGGCATCGCCTCGTGCTCGGCGTCGAGGATCTGCCCTACGCCAACGACAAGATCGGCCCCGCGGCCCCACCCGTGCGCACGGACCGCGGCTGGCTCACCACGCTGCACGGCGTCGACCGCGACGAGTCACGCGGCAAGCACGGCTGGGAGCCGAGGTGGACCAAGCGCTACGTGGCCGGCCTGGCGCTGCTGGATCTGAACGACCCGTCCCGGGTCCTGGCCGTGGCCCGGCAGCCCCTGCTTGCGCCCGAGGCCGGCTACGAGACCGGCGAAGGCGCCACGCCCGAGACGGACGGCTTCCGCAACAACGTGATCTTCCCCGGCGGGATGATCCTCGAAAACGACGGCGAGGTGAAGATCTACTACGGCGCCGCCGACACCACCGAGTGCCTGGCCACGGCGCACGTCGATGATCTGGTGCGGTTCTGCCTGCAGGGGTGAGGCGATCGCCCACGGGCACGGCGGGGCCGGGCCGTTTGCCGGGCGCCGCGGGCGGGGGTATGATGCTCGATTACGCAACGCCGCTCGGCGGACGTGGCCCGGGGCCGCGGCTGGCCGGCGTCCCGGCGCGTCGAGCCGGGGCCACCGAGCGGGGAAAGGACCCTCTCAAGATGGCTGAGACCGCTGCCGCAACGCTGTACGACGGCCTGTTCCTGATGAACCCGCAGGCGGTGGGCACCGACCTGGCCGGGGCGATCGAGCGCGTGCGCGAGATTCTCCAGCGCCACCAGGCCGAGATCGTCTCGATCCGCAAGTGGGACGACCGGCGCCTGGCGTACCCGATCGCCGGGCAGAAGCGAGGCGTGTACATCCTGGCGCTGTTCCGCGTCGCCGGGCAGGCGATCGCCCGGATCGAGCGGGACTGTCACCTCAGCGAGGAGGTGGCGCGGGTGATGGTGATCCGCGGCGACCACCTTGGCGAGGTGGAGATCGAGCAGGAGAAGAAGGCGGCCGAGACCACGCAGGCCGAGGCCCAGTTGCGCGAGGCCGGCGAGCCGAGCGAGCAGCCGGCGTCGGCGGAGCAGGGGTGAGCGGACGTCCACTCGAATAACCGCGAAGGGGCGAAGCGGGCGAAGGGCGCGAAGAGGAATCCAGGCTGAGGTCCGTTTCGCGTCCTTCGCTCGCTTCGCTGCTTCGCGGTGCAACGCGAAGCGGCATTGTCGCTCGGAGGCCGTGTTATGCCGAATCTGAACAAAGTCATGCTCATGGGTAACCTGACCCGCGACCCGGAGCTGCGCTATACGCCCAACAACACGCCGGTGGTGAACCTGGGCATGGCCATCAACGACCGCTGGCGCAACCAGCAGGGCGAGCAGCAGGAGTCGACGACCTTTGTGGATTGCGAGGCGTTCGGCCGCACCGCCGAGGTGATCAACCAGTACCTCCGCAAGGGCTCGCCGCTGTTCGTCGAAGGTCGGCTCAAGCTCGACCGCTGGCAGGATCGCGATGGCAACCCGCGGTCGAAGCACCGCGTGTTTATCGAGAACTTCCAGTTCCTCGATTCGCCTCAGGATCGCCAGGGTGGCGGCGGTGGCGGCGGCGCACCGGCCGGCGGCAGCTATCGCGGCGACCAGGGCGGTGGCGGAGGTGGC